>NZ_JBOHGB010000046.1:0-45084 GCF_050699935.1 Actinophytocola sp. | reverse complement strand
GCGGTGAGGGCGAGGGCGGCGACGGCGGCGACTCGGCCGCGGTGGGTGCCGGACACGGCGGCGGCTGGCCGTTCGGCGGCAACGGCCTCGGCCTGGGCTTCTCCTTCGGTGGCGACGGCGGCGAGGGCGACGGTGGCGCGGGCGGCGACGCCGACGCGGACGCCGACGCGGATGCCGATGCCGACGCGGACAACGACACCTCCTCCGGCCCGTCGAGCGCGGACGGCGGCGTCGGCGGCGCGGGCGGCACGGTTTCCCAGACGTCGAGCCAGTCCACGAGCGTGTCGAACGTGTTCGAGAACGTCGGGAACGACGACAACGACGTGACCTTCATCAAGGACTCGTTCAACCAGGACAACGACGGCGTCGACAACAGCCACGGGAGCATCGCGAATAGCGTGGTGGCCGGCGACGACATCAGTGACTCACTCAACAGCACCGAGACTGTAAACATCAGCGACTCGTACAACGACACCTACACCGAGACCAACGTCGACGCGTCGCACGACACCACGTACGACCACTCGTTCAACGGCAACCGCTTCGACAACGACGGTCTCGACCTCGACATCGACGACGTCGAGATCGAGATCGACTGAGACCGACGCGGGCGTGCCAACGGAGCGGAAAGGCAGGAGGTGAGTGATGGCGACGACGACGATCTCCTCGCTCATCGATTTCCTGCTGGCGTTGCTCGGTGACGAGGAGCTGCAGGCTGAGTTCCAGCAGGACCCTGAGGGCGTACTCGCGAAGTACGGCCTGGACAGCACGTGTGGGCTGGACATCAGGGACGTGCAGCCGATGGTCGCCGACCACGTGGGGGTACAGGCCACGGGAGGCCCCCCGCACTTCGCGAACAGCGATGACGCGCTGCCCGAGATCTCGGTCATCACCAAGCATTACGTGGTGCACGAGGGACCGGACATCAACAACTACAACTACTACTACGTCGACGACGAGGACATCATCATCAACGTCGACGACCGCGACACCGTCGACATCCACGCCGAAGGCGACCTGACGATCACGGACTCGTTCAACGAGGACAACGACATCACCGTCATCGACGACTCGTTCAACCAGGACAACGACGGTATCGACAACAAGGGTGGCTCGATCGACCACAGCACCGCCGCGGGCGACGACATCGACTCGTCGCTCAACTCCGACAGCGACACCTCGCTGTCCGGCTCGGAGAACACGACGGTGACCGAGACGAACACCGACGCGTCCACGGACACGACGGTCGACGCCTCGTACAACCACAACACCTCCGACGACGACCTCATCGACACCGATGTCAGCGTCGAGGGTGTGTCGGGCCAAGCGGCACCGACCGCGGTACACGAGGCGGACAGCCTCTGGCCGCAGGAGGACGCCGACGCGGCGGTCGGGCTCGACCCCGCGGACGCGGTCTCGCAGTAGCCGCCAGTAGCCGCCACTGTCGTCCGCCCGGGGTGTTCGGATCACCGGACACCCCGGGCGGACCCGGTGTGTGGGGACTGATTTCCCTGAGGAGGACGGAATGGGGTCGGAGCCGCTCGAGGCGCTGGATCAGGCGCTCAGCGCGATCGCGCCGTACGGGCGGACCGACCTGGAGGAGCGGCTGCGGCGGACCGGGTACCGGCTGCGCACCGGCCGGGTCCGCGTGCTCGTGGTCGGGGAGTTCAAGCAGGGCAAGAGCATGCTGGTGAACGGTCTGGTGCGGGCGCCGGTGTGCCCGGTGTTCGACGACGTCGCGACCTCGGTGCCGACCGTGGTGCGCTACGCCGAACAGCCCAGCGCCGCACTGGTTCGCGTGCTGGAGCCCGCGGAGGACGGCGATCCGGAGCGGGCGAAGGTCGAGCGCGTGGAGCTGCCGATCGAGGAGCTGGGCCACCACATCGCCGAGACCGGCAACCCGGGCAACCGGGAAGGCTGGCGGGAGGCCGAGATCGGCCTGCCCCGCGCACTGCTCGCCGGCGGCCTCGAGATCGTGGACACCCCGGGCGTCGGCGGGCTGAACTCCGTGCACGGCGCGGCGACCTTGGCCGAGCTGCCCGCGGCGGACGCCGTGCTGTTCGTCTCGGACGCGTCCCAGGAGTACACCGCGCCGGAGCTGGAGTTCCTCCGGCAGGCCACCAAGATGTGCCCCAATGTCCTCTGTGTACTGAGCAAGGTGGACCTGTACCCGGAGTGGGAGCGCATCGCCGAGCTGGACCGCGGCCACCTCGCCGCGGAGAAGATCCACGCCGACCTGCTCGTCGTGTCCTCGGCGCTGCGGGTGCACGCGATCCGCAACGGCGACGAGACCGCCGACGAGGAGTCCGGCTTCTCGGTGCTGGCCTCGTATCTGCGCGAGCAGGTCGTGGCTCAGGCCGACCTGCTCGCCCGGCGCTCGACCGCGCACGACATCGTCGCGGTGACCGAGCAGCTCGCCACCGCGCTGCTGGCCGAGCGGACCACCTACACCGACCCCGAACAGGCCCAGCTCGTGGTCCGCGAGCTCACCGAGGCGAAGGCCCACGCGGTCGCGCTGAAGGAGCGCTCAGCACGCTGGCAGCACACGCTCAGCGACGGCGTGGCCGACCTCAACGCCGACATCGACTACGACCTGCGGGACCGGATGCGCGACATCGTCCGCGAGGCCGAGGAGGAGGTGAACAAGGCCGGCGACCCGCGCAAGATCTGGGACCAGCTCTCCGCCTGGGTCGAGCAGGAGGTCGGCGCGGCGGTCGCGGCGAACTTCCTGTGGACCGCCCAGCGGTCGCGCTGGCTCGCCGCTCAGGTGGCCGAGCACTTCTCCGGCGGGCAGGAGCTGCTGCCGAGGATCCGTACCGGGCACGAGGACCCGCTCGCCGGCATCCAGGCGATGGAGCTACGTTCGGGCGAGCCGTTCGGCCTCGGCCAGAAGGCGTTGAGCGGGCTGCGCGGCGGGTACGTCGGCGTGCTGATGTTCGGCATGCTCGGCACGATCGTCGGCCTCTCGCTGATCAACCCGTTTTCGATCGGCGCGGGGCTGCTGCTCGGCGCCAAGGGCCTCACCGACGACCGGCGGCGCGTGTTCGCCAAGCGGCAGGCCGACGCGAAGGCCGCCATCCGCCGCTACGCCGACGACGTGATCTTCCAGGCCGGCAAGGAGTCCCGCGAGCTGCTCCGCCGCGTGCAGCGCGACCTGCGTGACTACTACATCGACCGCGCGGAGGAGACGAACCGGTCGCTGAAGGAGTCGCTGGCCGCGGCCGAGCAGTCGGCACGCGCGTCGCAGGACGAGCAGCGCCGCCGGCTCGCGGAGATCCCCGAGGAGCTGGCACGGCTGGAGACGTTGCACAAGCGCGCCCGGTCACTGATCCCCGGCGCGGTCGGCCAGAGCCGCGAACCGAAGCTGCTCGAGGCGGCGCAGTGAGCGCCACCCTGACCTCCCAGCACAGCTTGACCGCGGCGGTGCGCGGCGTGCTGCGCCGTGCGGTGCGGGTCTACGCGAACGAGCCGGACATCGTGGCGGAGCTGCGCGCCCAGTTGAACCGGCTGGACGAGCCGCTGCGGGTCGCCATCGCCGGCAAGGTGAAGGCCGGCAAGTCCACGTTGCTCAACGGTCTGGTCGGCGAGCTGATCGCACCCACGGACGCGGGCGAGTGCACGAAGGTCGTCACCTGGTACCGGGACGGGCCGACGCCGCGCGTGGTGTCCTATCCGGACAGCGAGTACGGCGACGACGCGCCCCGGTCGCTGCCCATCCGGCGCGACAACGGCGCGCTCGCGGTCGATTTGCACGGCATGCCGGCCGACCGGCTGCGCAAGCTCGTCGTGGACTGGCCGTCGCGCAGCCTGCGTGGGACCACGCTGATCGACACGCCGGGCATCGCGTCGATGTCCGGCCAGTACTCGCGCCGGGCGCTCCGCATGCTGACGCCCGACGACGACTCACCCGCCGAGGCCGACGCGGTCGTCTACCTGATGCGCCACCTGCACGCCACGGACGCCGAATTCCTGGAGTCCTTCCGGGACCAGGGTGTCGCGCGGGCGAGCTCGGTGAACACGATCGCGGTGATCTCCCGCGCGGACGAGGTGGGCGGCGGCCGGATCGACGCGATGCTGTCCGCGCGGCGGATCGCCCGCCGCTACCGGACCGAACCCGCGCTGCGCGGCCTGTGTCAGACAGTCATCCCGGTGGCCGGCCTGCTCGCCGCGACCGGACGGACGCTGCGGCAGGCCGAGTTCGACACGCTCGCGATGCTCGCCGCCGCACCGCGTGCGGACATGGACGACGTGCTGCTGTCCACCCAGCGGTTCCTGCGGTCGGACCGGGTCGCGGCGCTCGCCGGGCTGACCTACGAGCGCCGCAAGGACCTGCTCGAGCGGTTCGGCATCTTCGGCCTGCGGCTCGCGATGATGTACATCCGGCAGGGCCGCGGCGACTCCCCCGCGCTGGCCGCCGAGCTGGTGCACGCCAGCGGTCTGCACGAGCTGCACGACGTGCTGTCGGTGCAGTTCACCCAGCGCCGGGACCTGCTGAAGGCACGCAGCGGCCTGCTGGCGACCGAGCGCGTGCTGAGCTCCGGCACGCACGCCGCGGACCCCGCGGAGGTCAAGGCGCTCGCGGCGGAGGTCGAGCGCATCGGCTCGGGCGCGCACGAGTTCGTCGAGCTGCGCCTACTGTCCGCACTGCGGTGCGGGGAGGTGGACCTGCCGGAGCGGGAGTCGCGGGAGGCGCAGCAGTTGCTCGGCGGCAACGGAGTGGCGCCGGCGCATAGGCTCGCGCTCGGAGCGGACGCCTCGGACGGCGCCGTGCGTGCGGCCGCGCTGCACGAGCTGGGGCGCTGGCGCCGCAGAGCGGAGGACCCGTTCGCGGACCGCCCCGCGGTGCGTGCCTACCGCGCGGTTGCCCGGACGTGCGAGGGCCTGGTCGACGCCCTCACCCCGGCGCGCTCGCGGGCCTGATCTGGCCCCCGCGGGAGCGTCACGAGGGCTGGGCGTCACCGATCAAGTTGCGCAGCATGCCGAACAGCTCGTTGCGGCCGTCGGCGCCCAGGCGGTTGCGCATGCGCGCCACGTGGTGCTCCACGGTCTTCGCCGAGATGAACAGCCGCGCGCCGATCTGCTTGTGGGTCAGGCCGGCGAGGATCAGGCGGCCGACCTCCACCTCGCGTTCGGACAGCAGCGGGGCCGCGGCCGGTTCCGGCTCGGGAGCCGCGCCGGCCGGCTCCGCGTCGCCGCCGGCCGGTGGCGTGCTCACCGGGTCCTGACCGAATCCAGTGCTGTCGCTGAGGTTGCGGGCGAACGCCATCAGGCCGGCGCCGTCCTTGCGGTCCGCGGTACGCACCGACGCCGATGCGGCCAACTGCGCCCCGTCCGCGATCAGGCCCGCGTGATGCAGCCCGATGGCGGCCGCACGCACCTCGTCCGGGTCGACGTCGCCGCGGGCCACCCGCAGCCAGCAGGCGGCCGCGGCCGCGAACCCCTTGGCGTGCCGGGCGTTCACCGCCGCCAGCGCGCGCGCCCGGCCTTCCGCCGCGTCGAGGTCGCCGGCCGCGAGGTCGGCGTGCAGCCCGCTCCAGTACAGCGGGACTATCCATAGTGGCGGATCGCCGAGCTTGGCCAGCAACGTCCACGCCTGGTCGAGGTGCGGGGCGATGGACTCGCGCTCGCCGAGCAGTGCCGCCGCCACGGCCAGCTCGCCCAGCGGCCGCAGGACGTACAGGTCGACCGGATGCCGGATCAGGGCCGTGCGTCCGCGTGCGAACGCACCGGCGAGGGCCGACGAGTCGCCGCGTCGTCGGGCCAGGCCGCTCGCCAGGGCGGCGACGAGCAGCTCGTCCCCCGGCTCCAGCGGCGTGGCGCCGACGCGGTCGAGCACGCCCTGCGCGGTGTCCAGCGCCCCGCGGGTCAGCGAGTGCCAGCCGTACAGCAGCAGGTGCCGGGTGTGTGCGAGCCCGCCGCCGAGCTTGCTGGTGACCGCGTGGCCGAGGGTGGCGTCCGCGAGTGCCGCCTCCCCGCTCTGCACGGCGACGACCGCGACCAGCTCGACCGGGCTGTACGGCAGCAGCACCGCGTCACCGGCGGAGTCGAGCAGCCCGGCCGCCTGCGTGAGGTGGGACAGCGCCACCGCGGCGTCCCCCACGACGGACTCGAGCGCGCCGCCCGCGAGCAGGCGGATCGCCGAGGCAGTCAGGGTCGGCGCGTCGTCCTGGCTCGGCGGCGCGTTCGCGAGGACCTCTCGTGCCCGGTCCAGCTCGCCGGCCGCGAGCAGTGCGGGCACGGCGAGCAGCACGTCCGGACCGGACAGGCCCTGGTACAGCTCGGCGGTGCGCAAGGCGAAACCCCGCCTGGCCAGGATCGCGGCGCTCACCGACACCGCGCGGCGGCGGTCCTGCTCCGTGGCGTCCGCCGCCGTGAGGATCTCGTCGGTGAACCGCAGGGCCTGCGCGCAGTCTCCCGCGAGCGCCGTGGCCTGCGCCCGGCGCGCGACGACGGCCGGCGTGCTGCCCCCGGCCCGCACGGCCGCGTCATACAGCTCGATCGCCAGGTGCGGGGAGGTCCGCAGCGCCTCGTCGGCCGCGGCCGCCATCACCGCGGACGCGCGAGCGCCGGCCGCCCGGGACTCGGCGAGCTGGCGGCCGACGGTCAGCATCGGACCGCCGCTCGCCAGCTGGAGCTCGGCCAGCCGCCGCTGCAGGTTCCGGCCGCGCAGCACCGGGATGAGGCGCAGCACGAGGTTGCGCACGAAGACGATCAGCTCGCTCGAGTCCGTGAGCAGGCCGGTGGCGAATGCGGCGTCCACCGTGTCGGCGAGGTCGGCCGGGTCGGCGTCGAGCAGCGGGCAGAGCACCTCCGCGTCGAGGGGAGCGCCGATCGCCATGGCCTCGAGGACGGCGTAGATCCGCGGGTCCAGCCCCTCCAGCAGGTAGCGGAGCCGCTCGGCGAGCCCCGGCGAGACGGAGACCCGCGGCGGGCGCCGGAAGCGCTCGGGGTGGCGCGGGTCGAAGCGGCCGGTGTCGAGCATCGCCTGGGTGACCAGGCCGACGAACATCGGCAGCCCGCCCGACTGTTCGTACACGAGCGCGACGAGCGCGTCCGGCGGCGGGCCGCCGACGCGGCGGGCGACCTGGTCGGCGACCTCCTCGCGGCCGAGGTGGCCGAGGACGGTCGGCGAGTGGTGCCGGGACAGCTGGGCGCCCAGCGCGGAGAGGCCATCCGGCCGCGGCCACGGACGGTAATTAACCACCATCCGCGCATCCGCTGCCCGTGCCCGCCCCCGCAGGGCCGCGAGCGTGTCCGGCGAGAGCCGGTGAGCGTCGTCCACGAGCAGCGGCGCCCCGTCGGGAACGGTGGCGAGATCCGTCTCCGGGTCGACGCGCACGGCCTCGATCCCGGCCTCCCGGTAGGCCGCCGCGATGGCCTTGAGCAGTGCGGACTTCCCGGTGCCACCGGGCCCGACGATCGCCGCGGTCAGCGGGGCGCCCGGTTCCGACGCGATCTGCGGGAGGATCCAGCCGGCCTGGGGAACGACGGTGTCGGCGTGCGCCAACGGCACGGCAACCACCACGCCTGCCCCCCTTCGTCGGGATCCTCCCTCCCATTCTTCGGTTACCGAGCGTGTTCCATTACAGATCAGCCACGGGCAGCCATACGCCGAGCTGTCCCCGCTGCTGGACGCTACCGGGCGGAGTCGTCGACCTGCACGGGATAACCCGCGCGGAGCACGGCGACGGTCGACGGCGGCGTGAGCACGAGCGCGGTCCCCCGCCGCGGCCGCCGGACCCGCTCGCCGTAGCCGTCGTGCGTCCACCGGGTCAGGTGGGTGCCCACCACGACCGCGGGAGCGTCGTCGAGACGGACGAAGGTGCCGTCCGGCAGGCCGGCCCATGCCACGTCGTGGTGCCGCCTGCGGTGCGTGCCGCGGACGATCCGCTCGCCGTGCAGCCGCCGGTTCATCTCCTTCGCCGACGGCGGTTCGACGCCGAGCTCGTCCGCCCACCTGTCCCGGTAGTCGGTGTAGCTCGCCCGCCGGCACTCGCCGCAGGGCCGGTGGCCGGCGGCGAAGGACACGGCCTCGTCGTGGAAGTACAGCCAGGTCAGGTGATGCGGCCGCCACTGCTCGTGCCAGCGGCCCCGGAACCGCAGCGCACAGGTGATCCACAGGTCGCTCGCGTGGAACCGCACGACCCGCGTGCCGGAGTGGAGGATGCCACGGTTGCCCGTCCACGCCCCGCGCAGCGGGATCGCGACGAGCTCCCCCGTCGGCGTGATCCTGTTGCGGCTGGGCACCGCCTCAGATTACGTGCTCCAGGCGCTTCGCCAGTACCTTCACGAACCGGGCCGGGTCGGCCAGCTCACCACCCTCCGCGAGGACGGCCATGTCGTGCACGAGCTGGGCGGTCTCGGCGAGCTCGGGGTCGTCGCCGCGCGAGCCGTGCGCGGTGCGCAGGCCGGAGATCAGCGCGTGCGCCGGGTTCAGCTCCAGGATGCGCTTGACCTGCGGCAGCTCCTGGCCCATCGCGCGGTACATCCTCTCCAGTGTCGGCGTGATGTCGTGCTCGTCGCCGACGATGCAGGCCGGCGACGTGGTGAGCCGCGACGAGAGGCGGACCTCCTTGACCGTGTCGGCGAGTGTCGAGGTCATCCAGGAGAGCAGCGCGGCGAAGTCCTTCTCCTGCTCGGCCCGCTCCGCGCCGGCCGCCTCCTTCTCGGCCTCGTCCTCGAGGTCGACCTGGCCCTTCGCGACGGACTGGAACTGCTTGCCCTCGAACCCGGGGACGGCCTCGACCCACATCTCGTCGATCGGGTCGGTCAGCACCAGCACCTCGAAACCCTTGGCCTGGAAGGCTTCCAGGTGCGGCGAGTTCTCGATGCTCGACCGGGACTCGCCGGTCAGGTAGTAGATGTGGCCCTGGCCCTCCTTCATCCGCTCGACGTACTGGCGCAGTGTCGTCGGCTCGGTGGCGTCGTGGGTGGAGGCGAACGAGCAGATCTCCAGGATCGCGTCCCGGTTGTCCGGGTCGGCGACGAGGCCTTCCTTGACGGCCTTGCCGAACGCCGTCCAGAACGTCGCGTAGCGCTCGGCCGGCATCGCCTTGACCGTCGACAGCACCTTCTTGACCAGGCGGCGGCGGATCAGCTGGATCTGCCGGTCCTGCTGGAGGATCTCGCGCGAGACGTTGAGCGAGAGGTCCTGCGCGTCGACCACGCCCTTGAGGAAGCGCAGGTACTCCGGGACGAGCGACTCGCAGTCGTCCATGATGAACACGCGCTTGACGTAGAGCTGGATGCCGCGCTTGGCGTCGCGCACGAACAGGTCCAGCGGTGCCCGGGACGGGATGAACAGCAGGGCCTGGTACTCGAACGTCCCCTCCGCCTGGAGCCGGACGGTCTCCAGCGGCGGGTTCCAGTCGTGGCTGACGTGCCGGTAGAACTCGGTCAGCTCGTCGGAGGAGACGTCGCTCGCGGAGCGCGCCCACAGCGCCTTCATCGAGTTGACGGTCTCGGGCTCGCCCGACTCCCCCGTCATCCTGATGGGCCAGGTGATGAAGTCGGAGTAGTGCTTGATGATCTGCCGGACCTTCGCCGGGTCGGCGTAGTCGTGCAGGTTGTCCTCGGTGTCCTCGGGCTTGAGGTGCACGGTGACCGCCGTACCCTGCGCGGCGTCGGCGACGGGTTCGATCGTGTAGGTGCCCTCGCCGCTGGACTCCCACCGCACGCCCTCGTCCGCGCCGGCGCGCCTGGTCACGAGGATGACCTTGTCGGCCACCATGAACGTGGAGTAGAAGCCGACACCGAACTGCCCGATGAGGTCGGCGGAGGCGGCGGCGTCCTTCGTCTCCCGCAGCTTGGCCAGCAGCTCCGCGGTGCCGGACTTCGCGATGGTGCCGATGAGGCTGACGACCTCGTCGCGCGTCATGCCGATGCCGTTGTCACGAACGGTGAGCGTGCGGGCCGCCCGGTCGAGCTCGATCCCGATGTGCAGGTCGGAGATGTCGGCCCGCAGGTCCTTGTCGCGAAAGGTCTCCAGCCGCAGCTTGTCCAGGGCGTCGGACGCGTTCGACACCAGCTCCCGCAGGAACACGTCCTTGTTGGAGTAGATGGAGTGAATCATCAGCTGCAGGAGCTGACGGGCCTCGGACTGGAACTGATGAGTTTCGATCGACGTGGTCACGGCACTCGATGATATCGACGGCGCTTCGTACGATGCGCTGATGTCCGAACACCACGCCGGAGCGCGGCGCATCGCGGTCATCCCCGGAGACGGAATCGGCACGGAGGTGATCGACGTCGCCCGGCGGGTGCTCGACGCGGTGGCCGCCCGCCACGGCTTCGAGCTGGCCTACACCGAGCTCGACTGGTCCTGCCGGCGCTACCTCAGCGAGGGCGCGATGATGCCGGCCGACGGGCTGGACACGCTGCGCGGCCACGACGCGATCCTGCTCGGCGCCGTGGGCTGGCCGGAGGTACCCGACCACGTCTCCCTGTGGGGCCTGCTGATCCCCATCCGGCGCGGCTTGCGGCAGTACGTGAACCTGCGACCGATCCGGGTGTTCGACGGAGTGGTGAGCCCGCTGCGCGACGCCCGCGCCGGACAGGTGGACTTCGTCGTGGTGCGGGAGAACATCGAGGGCGAGTACAGCGAGGTCGGCGGCCGGGTCAACCGCGGCTTCCCGGACGAGCAGGCGATCCAGGAGTCGATCTTCACGCGGGCCGGGGTGAGCCGGATCGCCGACTACGCCTTCGAGCTGGCGGCGAGCCGGGGCGGCCACGTCACGTCCGCGACCAAGTCCAACGGCATCGTGCACACCATGCCGTTCTGGGACGAGGTCGTCGCCGAGCGCGCCGCCGCGCACCCGGACGTCCGGTGGGACGCCGAGCACATCGACGCGCTGGCCGCGAAGTTCGTGCTGGCGCCGGAGCGGTTCGACGTGGTGGTCGGCTCGAACCTGTTCGGCGACATCCTGAGCGACCTGGCCGCGGCGGTCGCGGGCAGCATCGGCATCGCCCCGTCGGCGAACCTCGACCCGACCCACACGTACCCCTCGATGTTCGAGCCGGTGCACGGATCGGCGCCGGACATCGCCGGCACCGGGGTGGCGAACCCCGTCGGCGCGGTCTGGTCGGCGGCGCTCATGCTGGAGCACCTCGGCCACCCCGAGGCGGCCGCCGACGTCCTGGCCGCCGTCGAGACGACCCTGGCCACGCCGGCCACTCGCACCCGCGACCTCGGTGGCACGGCCACCACCGGTGAGGTCGCCGACGCGCTCCTCGACCGGATCCGCCGGGCCGGCGAGGTGTGATCTCGTGACGGATCCGCTGCGGACGCGCCAGACGCCGTACCGCGACGACCTGTTCGTGCTCACCGTCGCCGGCGAGCTCGACATGCGCACCGCCCCGCAGCTGGCCGAGGCCCTCGGCGGGGAGGTCCCGCCGGTGCTGGTGGTGGACCTGACCCGGGTCACGTTCCTGGCCGCGGCCGGGCTGCGGGAACTGGTGGCCGCGGCGGAGCGCGCGCAGGAGCACGGGGGCCACCTCGGGCTCGTCGCGGATGGTGCGATGGCCTTGCGCGTGCTGCGGATGAGCGGCGTGGCCGCGTCCATCCCGACCTTCGAGTCCCTCTCCGACGCCGTGCGCGAGCTCGCTCCCCGGCCACCCTGCTAGTGGATCATGTCGGGTGGGTAGCGTTCGGGTCGTGGCCCGGTTCAGCGGCGTAGCCGGGGTCCTACATGGTGCGCTGCCCGCAAGATGGGTGTGGGACCCGATGGCGACCGTCGGCCGGATTGCTGACACTGAAAGTACCCAGGTGCTGTGTGTGTCGCACCTGGTCGGTCAAGGGACCGGCCCGCTGCGGGTACGGCGTACTCGCGAACGCGTCGGCCGGGCGTAGGAGGTGCCTGCGACGTGGAGATTGTCCGCACGACCGTGCCGGGTGTCGGCACCATGCATCACTTCACCACACGCAGCGGGCAGCGGTTCGGTGTGCTGGTGGAGGGCAGCAAACACGGCCTCGTCGTCTTCGGGTCCGAAGACCAGGACACTCCATCACAGACCATCGTGCTGGAACAGGACGAATCCGATCTGCTCGCCGATGTCCTGCACAGCCGGTCGATCATGGACCGGCTTGCCGAGCTCGAACGACGAGTCGACGCGGTCGCCAGGAACGGGGATGAGCAAGGCGGTGCGACGCTTCGGCCACAGCTCACCGGTTGACGTCGGGTGAGCGGGTGAGCGACCCCGTGGCGAACGCTGCGCTGGTGCTGACATGAGCGAGTTGCCAGCCCCGGCACCGAGTCGCGCATCGTCAACACCGGTGTCGGTGTGGGTGCTCGAGACTCCCGATCTAGGGTTCGATCAGTCCGGCGCGGATCGCGTAGCGGGTGAGTTCCAGCCTGTCCCGCAGGCCAAGCTTCTGCAGCAGGTTCGCCCGGTGCCGCTCGACGGTCTTCGCGCTGATGAACAGCAGGTCGGCTATCTCCTTCGAGGAGTGGCCTTCGGCGACGAGTTTGAGGATCTCCTCCTCGCGGTCGGTGATCGTCCTGGCGGGAATGCCGTCGCCGTCGCGTGCGCGGTCGAGGTAGTTGCGGATGAGAGAGGTGACCGCACCGGGGTAAAGGAACGGCTCGCCGCGCATCGCCGCACGGCACGCCTCGACCAGGTCGCGGTCGGCGACGGACTTGAGGACGTAGCCGGAGGCACCGGCTTTGAGTGCCTCGAAGAAGAACTGCTCGTTGTCGTACATCGTCAGGATGAGGATGCGCAGGTCGGGTTGAAGACGGGACAGCTCGCGTGCCGCCTGCAGCCCGGTCAGCCGCGGCATCGCGATGTCGAGGATGGCCAGGTCCGGTTCGTGAGCCCGCGCCTTGGCGATGGCGTCCGCGCCGTCGCCCGCCTCTGCGACCACGGTCAGGTCCGGCTCGTTGTCGAGGATCAGCCGGACTCCTCTCCGGACCAGGGCGTGGTCGTCGGCCAGCAAGATGCGCACCTTGTCCATGCCAGGGGATGTCATCGGCTCTCCTTCGCGACCGGCACGACGAGCCGCACCTCGGTACCCGAGTTGGGGACGGGGCCGACCGTGAGCTGTGCGCCGATCAGCAGCGCGCGTTCGCGCATCCCGGTGATCCCGGCCCCTTCGGCCGCGCCGTCGAGCCCGCGGCCATCGTCGCGGACGCACAGCTCGACACCGTCCCGTGTCGCGCGCAGCATCAGTTCGACATGTTCGGCTCGAGCGTGCCGGAGTGTGTTGGTAAGGCCTTCCTGCGCGACGCGGTAGATGACGAGTTCGACCTCGTCGTCGAGCCGCGGCAGGCCCTTGTCGAACCTGCGCCGCACCGTGAGGTCGGCATGGTCGGCGATCTCGGACGCCAAGGCCTTCAGGGCGCTGATCAGTCCCAGTTCCTCCAGCACGCCGGGGCGCAGCCTGCGGGCGATGCGGCGGATCTCGTCGAGGGTGCTGCGGGTCGCCTCCCGTACTTGGAGCAGTTCGTCGCGCACCGGTGCGGGCACGTCATCAGCGACCCGTTTGAGCCCGAGCAGCACGGCGGTGAGCGACTGCCCCACCTCGTCGTGCAGTTCCTGGGCGATGCGGCGACGCTCAGCCTCCTGCACGGACAGGGCACGCGCGGCGCTGAAGCCGCGTTCGGTCTCCAACCGGTCGAGCATGGTGTTGAAAGTCCTGATGAGCTCGGCGATCTCGCCGTGCCCCTCGGCGGGTAACCGGGGCCCGGGACGCAGCAGGTCGATGGTCGTCATCGCGCGGGTGAGCCGTTTCAGCGGGACCAACCCGACCCGGAGCAGCACGGCATTGGCGACCAGCACCACCGCCAGTCCCGTCACCAGGATCAGCACCTCAGTGAACAGTGCCGGTGTCGACACCGTGACCGGCCCCAACAGCAACAGCGTGGTGGCCGCGCTGAGCACCGCGGCATTCAGCAGGAAGATCCGCCCGAACAGGGACACGTGCGCTCCTCCCCTCGGTCGGCTTCACCACACCCCACACCTGCGAGGGTGGCGAGGAATCCGTCGCCTGTCCATCCGGGGCACCACCCATGTTCCCCCACGCGAGGCCATCCCACCCGGGCGGGAATGAGGTCGGCCACGGATGGTGGGCGCCGCACCCGGAACCGATCGTGAGACGCGAGGGTCTCGACCGCTGCTCGACACCACTCGACACCGCTGGCCCGCCGCGACCGGGCCGGGACGAGGAGGTACCCATGCCCCGGAGCGACCGGCGACGCAACCCGCGCACCTCGCGACGAACGGCCTGGCTACTGATCGCGATCGCCCTGCCCCTCATGGTCGCCGGTATCGCCGTGCCCAACGGACTGCTCATCGCAGCCGGCCTCATCCTGGCGGGACTCATCGGCATCAGCGACCATCGCTGATCGTTGCTGACCAGCCGCCTCTACATGTCACGCCCCCGCGGGGATGGGTGCTGTCCCCGATGGTCGCGGACCTGCCGGCCGCAGAGACTGAAGCCGACCACGGACGGCCCGCTGAGAACGGAGGCATCGCGACATGTCCACACCGCAGCCGGCCCCGCACATTGAACGGGCTGATGCCATGCAGGCACGCGACATCGCCATCCACATCCCAACGGTCACCGTCAACGATCCCGTTGCGCAGGCCGTCCGGGTGATGGCGGTGAGCCGGCTGCCGGGACTCGTCGTCGTGGACGATCGCTCCCGGCCGTGGACGGTGCTGCCCGGCACCCAGGTGCTGCGCCTCGCGGTGCCTGGCTCCTACCAGGAGGACCCGGCGCTCGTTCGGGCGATCGACGAGGACCACGCGGACCGCTTCTGGCTGGAGCTGGCCGACCGGACCGTCGGTGACTGCGCACCCCGTCAGCCCACCAAGCCCGTGACGGTGCGCTCCGATGCGACCCTGCTCGAGGTCGCCGCGCTGATGGCCCGGCAGCACACCCCGCTCGTCGCCGTGGTCGACGACGCCGGCGTGCTCGTCGGCGCCATCACCCTCGAACGGCTGATCACGAGCCTCGCCGTGTTCGGCGCAGACGAGTAACGGCCACCTAGCCACCTGTCGAAGTCGCCGCCGGCGTGACCACCGCCGGTGGCGACGCCCATTCGCTCGGAGGTCCCTTCGGTGTGCCCTCGTACCGTCGCGCCTGACGCGCCCTGCCGTCACACCCCACACACCGTCGAGCGCACCGGGCCGCCGGGTCTCACGCAGTGAACGCGATCCTCGCACTGACGATCTTCGTGGTGGCGTTCTTCTACATCGCCACGGAGAAATCGAACAAAGTCAAAGTCGTACTGGTCGCCTCCGGCCTGATGGCCGTGCTGGGACTGATCCCCGGCGCGGAGGTGTTCTTCTCCGAACACGCCGGCATCGACTGGAACGTCATCTTCCTGCTCTTCGGCATGATGATCATCGTCGGCGTCGTCAAGCAGACCGGGGTGTTCGACTACCTCGCCATCTGGGCGGCCAAGAAGGCCAAGGGACAGCCGTACCGCCTGATGGTGATGCTCATGACGATCACCGCGGTCGCCTCCCCGTTCCTGGACAACGTCACCACGATCATGCTCGTCGCCCCGGTGACGGTGGTCATCTGCGATCGGCTGCGTGTCTCCGCCCAGCCCTACCTGATCGCCGAGATCCTCGCCTCGAACATCGGTGGCGCGGCCACCCTGATCGGAGACCCTCCGAACATCATCATCGGCAGCCGCGCCGGACTGACCTTCACCGACTTCCTCATCCACATGGCACCCGCCGTGACCGTCGTCTTCATCGCGTTCGTGCTGTTCACCAGGGTGCTGTTCCGCAAGTCCTTCCAGTACCACCCCAAGCACGTGGCCGCGGTGATGGCGTTGCAGGAACGGCGGGCCATCACCGACATGGCCATGCTGCGCCGCTGTCTGATCGTGTTCGGCGGCGTGGTGATCGGCTTCGGCCTGCACGCCGTGGTCGATCTCGATCCCGCGATCGTCGCCCTCGTCGGCGCCGGCCTCATGCTCATGGTCACCCGCGCCGACGTGTCCGACGTGCTCGCGGAGGTCGAATGGCCCACACTCGCGTTCTTCATGGGTCTGTTCGTCATGGTCGCCGGGCTCGCGCACACCGGTGTCATCGAGACTGTCGGCTCCTGGACGACGCAGGCCTTCGGGGACAACCACTTCCTCGCGGCGACCTCACTGCTGTTCGGGTCGAGCGCGCTCGGCGCGTTCTTCGACAACATCCCCTACGTCGCCACCATGACCCCCATCGTCGAGGACATGGTCGCCGAGATTCCCGGCGACAGGACCGGACAGGCCCTGTGGTGGTCCTTCGCACTGGGAGCCGACTTCGGTGGTAACGGCACAGCGGTCGCCGCCAGCGCCAACGTCGTCGCCATCGGCATCGCCGCCCGCACCGGACATGCCATCACCTTCTGGCAGTTCACCAAGTACGGCATCGTCGTCACCCTGCTGAGCACCGCGATGGCCTGGGGGTACGTCTGGCTGCGCTACTTCACGTGAACTACGGATGGTTCTGCCAGGGTCTGTCGTAGTGGGGCGATGCCGCACTGGCACGGTCATCCGCACAGGGTGGCGCTGCCGGGCTCGGGTCTAGGCGCTCGCGGCGCTGACGAAGTGCGGCAGCAGCGTCGCCCAGCCCTGCTGGTTGCGCTCCCGCCAGACCGGGCCGTCCGCGCCGAGGCGCTCCCAGCCCTCGTGCTCGATGTCGACGCGGGTCCGGCCCGGCTCCACCGGGACGAACCGGATCCGCACGTCCGTCGCGTCCGCGCGGTCGCGGCGCGGGTGCCAGCGGTAGGCCAGCCGGTCCGGCGGCGCGAACTCGGTCACCTCGCCCCAGTCGATCTCCACGCCGGCCGGGTCACGCTGGAAGATCCGGCCGCCGACCCGTGGCTCGAGCGTGACCACCAGGCCGTCCTCGCCGGTCGCGGTGTGGTCGGCGGGCCACCACAGGTCGATCCGGTTCGTCCACACGTCGAACGCGTGCGCCTGGCCGCAGCCGACCTCGAACGACATCCGCAATGGCTCGATCATCGCTCCTCCGCCTCGGGCAGGTTCTCCGCCGCCATCCTGAACCGGGTGGCGACCGATCCCCACACCTGCCGCAGGTACTCCTCGACCGCGCGCACCCCGTCGTCGTGCAGACGGTAGACGCGCCGGGTGCCGCGCGGCTCCTCCACCACCAGACCCGCGCCCCGCAACAGCTTCAGATGCCGCGACACCGCCGGCCGGCTGATCGGCAACCGGTCGGCGATCTCCTGCACCGACCGCCCGCCGCCGGCGAGCAGCCGCAGGATCTCGCGCCGGTTCGGGTCGCCGAGGGCGTCCAGCGCGGCACCCGAGCCGGTCATGTCCCGGTCTCCACCCGCTGCTTCAACCCGTTCGCGAACTTGTCGAACGACGGCTGCAGGTCGGGCATCGACCGCCAGATCAGGGGCAGCAGTGGGCCGGTGTACTCCTCGCGCATGGTGAACTCGGTGACGCCGTCCGACATGGGTCGCAGCGTGTAGCGGCGCACCCCGCGGAACAGCCCGAGCGGCATCCCGCCGGCGAAGGTCATCCCGCGGGCCGGCTCGATCCCCGTGACCTTCAGCGGGAACGCCCGGCCGGGGCTCGCCTCGGAGTAGATCTTCAGCTTGGCGGACTCGGCGATGCGGCCCTCGACCCGCTCGACCCCGGACTCCCAGTCCGCCCAGCGGGCGCCGTCGGACAGGACCGACCAGACCCGGTCGGGGGTCGCGTTGATGCGTGCGCTCGACTCGTAGACCTTCATCGTCTCTCCATCACAGGTTCGGTAAACGGGCCGTTACCGTAACACTGGGGTTACCGATGGGCCAGCCCCTCTTTCCGATCGCCAAACGGTGTGTACTTCGGACTAATCGGGGGTTGGAAAAACGCGGGTTCTTGCCTAGGTTCCCTGGGTCCACATGAATCAATCGGGAGTCGGGGAACATGAAACGCCCACGGATGTCCACAGTCACCAAGATCACCGGCGTAGCCGCCGCGGCGGCGCTACTGGCCGGCGGAGCCTACGCGTGGGCCGGCGAGCCTGTGTCCACATCGGACGGCCGGCCCGGCGGCGGTCCGGAGCCCACGAACCTCGGGCTGGTCAAGACCGAGATCCTGGAGTACTACGGCGACGTCGAGGACGAGGACGGGCATCACCACGCGTCGCCGGACAGCGACTGGGCCGAGGACACCGCCCGACAGATCGACAAGGCCCGCCGCGACCTGCAGCGCGCACTGGACCAGGACGTCCGCAACCCCGCGATCGTGCTCGACGTCGACGACACCTCCGAGCTCACCTACGGGCACAACGCCGACCACGACTTCGGCTACGACCCGGAGAGGTTCGACGAGGCCATCAAGAACGGGGAGTTCCCGGCGATCGAGCCCACCGTGGAGTTCGCCAACTTCGCCGCGCAGAACGGGGTCGAGGTCTTCTTCGTGACCGGTCGCCATGAGGAGCTGCGTTCGGTGACGCTCAAGAACCTGGCCAGCGGGGGCTACCCCACGCCGACGGAGGCGGTCCTCAAGCCCGACGAGAACCCGCCCGACTGGCTGCCCTGCGGCCTGGAGTGCACGACGGTCGAGTACAAGTCGAGCGCCCGCACCCACCTCGAGGACGCCTACGATGTGACGATCGTGGTCAACATGGGCGACCAGCTCAGCGACCTCGAGGGCGGCCACGCGGAGAACACGGTCAAGCTCCCGAACCCGATGTACTTCATACCCTGACCGAATACCCCGACCGAATACCCCGAGGCGATGATATGGCGGGGGCGGCCGCCTGGCCGCCCCCGGTCGCGGAGGGGCACATGACAGGCACATCGAAACGTACGGCACGGTGGCGGCGGTACTGGGACAAGCAGGCCGGCAGCTACGACCGGACGATGGCGGTCTGGGACCGCCGGCTGTTCGGCGACTCGCGCCAGTGGGCGTGCTCGCGGGCGAGCGGGGCGGTGCTCGAGGTCGCCGTCGGCAGCGGCCTGAACCTGCCGCACTACCCGGCGGACGCCACGGTCACGGGCACCGACCTGAGCGACGCGATGCTCGAGCTCGCCCGGCGCCGAGCCGACGAGCTGGGCCGGGCGGTGACGTTGCGGCAGGGCGACGCGCACGCGCTGCCGTTCGAGGACGCGTCGTTCGACACCGCGGTGTGCACGTTCGGCCTCTGCGCGATCCCCGACGCCGACACGGCGCTCGACGAGATGGTGCGGGTACTGCGCCCCGGTGGCCGGCTGATCCTCGTCGATCACGTGGTGAGCTCCACCTGGCCGGTCCGCGTGGTGCAGTGGCTGCTGGAGCGGGCGACAGTCCCCCTCGCCGGCGAGCACTTCCGGCGGCGGCCGTACCTGACCGTCGTGGCGCGTGGGCTCGACGTCGCGGAGCGGGAGCGCTTCAAGGTCGGGCTCGTGGAACGACTCGTCGCCCGCAAGCCGAGCTGACCGGTCGAGCTGACCGGGTCGAGCGATGAGGGCTCAGGGTTCCTTGCGCGCGCGGCTGGGGGCGACCCGCGGCGGCTCGTTGGGCATCTTCGGGTAGACCGGTGGCCAGGGGGCGTCCATCAGGCCGTCGGCCATGTCCCGCTCGTGCAGGGCCAACAGCGGTTCCAGGGACTCGGCGGACATCGTGGCCCACGGGTCACCGCGCTCGGCGACGCGGGCGGGCACGGTCGCGAGGGTCAGCTCGCGCGGCTCGACCGACGCCAGCTCGTCCCAGGCGAACGGGGTGGACACCTGGCCGTGCGGGTTGGCGCGCACGCTCCACGCACCGAACACCGTCTTGTGCGGCGCGTTCTGGTTGAAGTCCACGAACACCCGGCTCCCCCGCTCCTCCTTCCACCACGCCGCGGTCAGCAGGTCCGGCCGCCGCCGCTCCAGCTCGCGGGCCACGGCGACCGCAGCGGCCCGCACCGCGTAGCCGTCCCACCTCGGCTCCAGCCGGACGTACACGTGGATGCCGCGGTTGCCGGTGGTCTTCGGAAAGCTCGCCACGCCGAGCCCGTCGAGCAGGGCCTTCGTCTCCGCCGCGCCCTCCTGGATCATCGCGAACGTGACCCCCGGGCCGGGGTCGAGGTCGATGCGCAGCTCGTCGGCGTGCTCGGGGTCGGCGGCGGTGTTCGGCCAGACGTGGAAGCCGAGGCAGCCCATGTTCACCGCCCACAGCACGTGCGCGAGGTCGACGGCCACCAGCGCGTCGGCCGTCGTGCCGTTCGGCGTGGACACACGCGACGTCGTCAGCCACGGGTCGGCCTTCGTCGGCGCGACCCGCTTCTGGAAGAACGACGACCCGCCCACTCCGTTGGGAAAGCGCTGCAGCAGCACCGGCCGCCCGCCCATCGCCGCCAGCAGCGGCCCGGCCACCGCCAGGTAGTAGCGGGCGAGGTCCAGCTTCGTCTCGCCGCGCTCGGGGAAGAACACCTTGCCCGGGTTGGTGATCCGCACCGCGCGCCCGGCCACCTCGAGCACCTCGACGTCCTCAGCCACGGGACGACGGTACCCGCTGCGCCCGGCCGCCGGAGCCGTAGAGGATCGCGCCGTGCCTGGTCACGCGGACGTCGAGTGCCCAGCCGAGCCCGGCCGCCGCGGCGGTGAGCTCCTCCAG
Organism: Actinophytocola sp.; assembly: GCF_050699935.1. Taxonomy (NCBI): domain Bacteria; kingdom Bacillati; phylum Actinomycetota; class Actinomycetes; order Pseudonocardiales; family Pseudonocardiaceae; genus Actinophytocola; species Actinophytocola sp. Next base: position 24,547 of record NZ_JBOHGB010000046.1, on the reverse strand, counting down.
CTGCCAGAAGCGCTTGACGACCGTGAACCGCCGGCCGTCGCCCAGCACCCGCTCCTGCGTGTGACCGGCGAGCGGCTCGGGGTGGTAGCTGTCGACGAGGAACACCCGACCGCCGGGACGCAGCGCGGTGCCGACCGTCGCCCAGAACGCCGCCAGCCGGTCCGCGGGGACGTGCGAGAGCCAGTACCCGAAGAAGCAAACGTCGAACCGGCCGGCGGGCGGTGTCCAGGCGAAGACGTCGGCGTGGACGTAGGTGACCGGCCCGCGCACGCGCGCCCGGTTGCGCGCGATCATCTCCGTGGACGAGTCGACTGCCGTCACGTGGCCGGCGTGCTGGATCAGCCGGCGCGTCCACAGTCCGGTGCCGCACGCGAGCTCCACGACCTCCCCGGAACCACCACTCGTCGTACTTCTCCGCCCGTTGGCGGTAGTACACCTTCTGCTCGTCGAGCGGGTCCATCGGTCAAGGACGCAGCGCCAGCTCACGCCAGTGCACGCCGTCGGCGGAGAACAGGATCGGGCCGCCGGGAATCACGCTCGTCACGTAGCCGGCCCGGGTCCAGTACACGTAGCCGTCGAGGCGCTGGTCGGACCTGGTGAACGTGCGGCCGCCGTCCCGGCTGACCAGCGTCGCCCCGCTCCCGGTGGTGACGACGAGCGTGCCGTCGGCCGCCGCCACGAGCTGTCCCGCGGACGTGTCCGGCATCCGGCCGCCGGTCCGCGTCCACGACCGGCCGCCGTCCGTGCTGCGGAAGATCGCCAGCAGGCCGTACTCGCTGTCGCCCTGCTCACCGCGGACCGCCGCGTACAGCGTGTCGCCGTTGGCCACCACGGACCACATCTGGTCCTCGGTCTCACCGCGCCACGGCAACCTCGCCGTCGTCCACGTGCGACCGTCCCGGCTCAGGGCCACCACCGGCCGCCGAGTGCCCGGGTCGAGGCCGGCCACCCACCAGTACTCGCCGCCGGCCGGCACGTCCCCCGGGAACGGGCTCAGCAGCCGGGGCAGTCCCGCGAGCCACGCGGACTCCCCCGTGCCCGGCCGCACCACGACGACCTGCGACCCTCGGCACCGTTGCACGGGCCGTAGGCATCGCGGCCGCAGGGTCGCGCCGGGCGGGATTTCCCGCACGCTGCCTCGCACCGCGGCCGACACCCGCTCCCACGTCCGGCCGCCGTCGGTGCTGTGCACCCGGGCCACCGGTTGCGTGTCTTCCCGCATGAGCCAGTCGACGGCGACCTCGTCCGGGCCGAGCGCGGTGACCACGCCGACCGCCTTCGGCGGCGCACCCGCCCTCGGCACCGACCGCGACGACCAGTGCTCGCCGTCGTCGGTCGCCAGCAGCTCCATGGCGCAGGTCTCCTGCTCGCAGGTGGTGGCGTGCATGGCGTAGCCGTGCCGGGCGTCGGCGAACACCACGCCGTAGATCATGTCGTTGCTCTCCAGCGGCGCGGGCCCGGTCGGCGTCGACGGCAGGACCGGTGCCGACCGCGTCGGATCCTCCTCGACACGCAGCAGCGGGACCGCGACGGCCAGCACCAGGACCGCCACCGCCGCGCCCGCGAGCATGCGCCGGCGGGTCCCGCGCTGCCGGGACCGTTCGAGCACGCGGGTCACGCTCGGCTGCCGCACGCTCGCCCAGGACACCGGTCCGGCGTCGGCCAGGTGGGCCTCGACCGTCGCAACCGGAATGTCCACAATGGAGGCTATGGTGTCCGCGGAGAGGCCCGCGAGGTCGTGCAGCCGTCGCACGGTCGCTCGGTCCCGGCCGGCGGACGGCTCGCGGCGGCGCAGGTGGTCGAGCATGGTTCGGCTGGCCCGCCAGCGCAGCCGGCGGCGGGCCAGCCGGACCACCACCGTCCGGACCCACTCCTGCGGGCTCTCCGCCCGCTCCAGCCGGGCGCGGCGCTCGTGGGCGAGTGCGAACGCCTCGCGGGTGACCTCCTCCGCCGCCGCGGCGTCCTCGAGCAGCGCGTGGGCGGTGAGCAGCAGTTCGCGATGGTTTCGCCCGTAGAACTCGACGAACCAGTCCGCGGTGCTCACCGCGTCAGGCTCCTACAGCGGCCGGTAACGCACAAGCACCACCCCGGACCGGAACGGCCGCGCCTCGAGCGGTTCATACCGCCGCCACGTACCGCCAGGCGCCGTCCTCCCGGACGAACCTGCTGTTCTCGTGCACCACGCCGGCCCGGCCGCCGAGCCGGTGGTGCGCGCGGAACTCGACGGTGCCCTCGGAGTGAAACGGCCCGCCGCCCGTGCGGTCGAGGATCTCCAGCCGCGTCCACTCCCGCGCCGGGTCGAGCCGTACGTGCTTCGGGCGGGTCGACGAGTGCCACGAGGCCAGCAGGTAGGCCTCCTCGCCGAGGGCGAAGGCGCTGTACCGCGAGCGCATCAGCTGCTCGGCCGTCGCCGCGCTCGTCCGGCCGGAGTGCAGCCGGCCGCAGCAGGCGACGACGGGCTCACCCATGCCGCACGGGCACGCGTCGGTTCGAGGCACCGCGCCATTCTGCTCCCCGCCGCCGGCCGGCCGCGCCCGACACCGTGACGGTGACCCGCGTCGCGATGGCATCCGACCGCCGCCAGTAACAGTTTTGGCGCGTGATGCAATAACCCGTACGGGTGGGATCGAACGGGGTGTATCGATGAGTGCTGACCAGATCGTCGCGGGCCGCTACCGCCTGGGCGAACGGCTCGGCGGTGGTGGCATGGGCGTGGTCTGGCAGGCCCACGACGAGCGGCTGCGCCGGACCGTGGCGGTGAAGCAGGTCATCCTGCCGCCGAGCCTGGAGCAGGCGCGGCTGGAGGAGATCCGGCGGCGCACCATGCGCGAGGGCCGGATCGCGGCCAAGCTCCACCACCCGCAGCTGATCACCGTGTACGACGTGATCGAGGACGACGGCCGGCCGTACCTGGTCATGGAGTACCTGCCGTCGACGAGCCTGTCCAAGCGGCTGGCCGAGGTCGCCACGCTGCCACCGGAGGAGACCGCCCGGATCGGAGCCCAGGCCGCGGCGGCGCTGGCCGCCGCGCACGCCGCGGGCGTGGTGCACCGGGACGTGAAGCCGGGCAACGTCCTGGTCGGCGACAGCGGCACCGTGAAGATCACCGACTTCGGCGTCTCCCGCGTGGTCGAGGACGTCACCGGCACCGCGACCGGCACCTTCGTCGGCACGCCCGCGTACCTCGCTCCCGAGGTGGCCCAGGGCAAGGACGTCACGTTCGCGTCCGACGTGTACTCGCTCGGCGCCACCCTCTACACCGCCGTCGAGGGCCGTTCGCCGGCCGGTTCGAGCGACAACCCGATGCTGCTGCTGCATCGGATCGCCTCCGGCGCGACGGTCCCGCCCACGCAGGCGGGCCCGCTCGCGGGCATCCTCGTGCGGATGCTCAGCGTCGACCCGAACCAGCGCCCCACGATGGAGGAGGCGAGGGCGGCACTCGAGGACGTCGCCGCCGGAGGCACGACCAGATCCGCGACCCCGGCCGCCGCACCCGCGGCGACACCGACCACCACGCCGGCGACCGGGGACGGAACGCCGCGGCGCCGCCGGGCCGTCGCGCTGCTCGCCCTGGTCTGCGTGCTGGTCGCGGTGACCACGACCGTGGTGGTCCTCAACACCACCGGCCAGCCGACCGCCGGCACCGCCGCGCCGAGCTCGTCCACCGCCCAGGCCGGGGACGGCGAGCGGGCCGGCACCCAGCCCGAGCCGACGACCGGCGCGACCACCACGACCACCACCGCGACCACGCCCGCCACGCCGCCCGCGAAGAACCCGCCGGCAACCCCGCGGCCACCCGGCAACCCGGTCGCCGCGGTCACCGGCTACTACGCGCTGATGCCCGGCGACCCCGACGCGGGCTGGACCCGGCTCACCCCGAGGTTCCGGCAGAGTCCCGCCGGCGGCCCGGACGGCTACCGGCGGTACTGGGCCTCGATCAGCTCGGTGCGCGCCTCCGGGGCGTCCGGGCGGGGCTCGACCGTCGAGGTCACCGTGAACTACACGTTCGAGAGCGGCCGGAAGGTACTCGAGCGGCACCGCTACCAGCTGGTGAACCAGAGCGGGAGCTGGCTGATCGACGGGGTCGCGGTCCTGCGCAGCACCGACGTCGCGTAAAGCCAGGAAGGACGCCTTACAGACACTGGGCGTCCGGAAGGCGTCCTTCCTGGCGGTCAGCCCGGGCGGGCCAGCTCGTCGGACACCAGCGCGGCCAGCCGGTCGAGCCCGAGCTCGATGTCGGCCGCGGTGACCGTGCTGCACGACAGCCGCAGGGACCGCACCTCGCCGGCGCCGTCGTAGAAATGGTGCATCGGCGTCCACAGCACGCCGTAGTCCCGGGCCGAGCGCTCCAGTAGCGCGTCGTCGACCGGGAAGGGCACGTTCACCACGACGAAGAAGCCGCCCCCGGGCACGTTCCAGGAGACCGGGAGCCCGGCGAAGCGGGCCGCCAGGCCGCCGGTCATGACCGACCTGTTGCGCGCGTACACCTCCCGCTCGCGCATGGTCGCCTTCACCAGGCTGCCGTCGTGCTCGAGCAGCTTGCCGGCGACGATCGCCTGCGCGAGTGCCGGCGTGTTCACCGTGAGCATGCTCTTGATCTTCGACAGCTCGTCGGCGAGCAGCCCCACCGTGTCGTCCGCGCCGCGCACCCGCTGGTCGGCCACCACGTAGCCGACCCGCGCGCCGGGCAGCACGGTCTTCGCGAACGAGCCGAGGTACACCACCCGGCGGCGGTCGTCGATCGCCTTGAGCGTGGGGACCCGGTGGTGTCCGGCGGAGTGCACCTCGTAGAACAGTCCGTACGGGTTGTCCTCCAGCAGCAGGACGTCCTCTTCCTCCGCGAGCGCGAGCAGCCGGCGCCGGGTCGGCAGGTCCATGCTGATGCCCGACGGGTTCGCGAAGTCCGGCATCACGTAGCAGCCGCGGGGTCGCAGTCCCTCGCCACGTGCCCGGTGGATCGTGGTGCGCAGCTCGTCGAGGTCGATGCCGTCCACGCCGCCCGACACGGGCAGCACCGGCATGTCCACGAGCCGGGCCGCCCCGGTCAGCCCGACGTAGGTCGGCGACACCGCGAGCAGCACGTCCCGCGGTCCGGCCCGCAGCGCGCGCAGCGTGAGGACCATCGCCTCCTGGCAGCCGACGGTGACCACAATGGACTCGGGGTCCACGTCGATCCCCTCGTCCAGCTCGAGGTTGGCGGCGACGAGCTCGTGGATGATCCCCTTGGTGCGCCCGTACTGGAACAGCGTGCGGCGAGCCTGTGCCTCGTCGTAGCCGCGCTCCTCGACGAGGTGGCGGTGGAAGGTGTACAGGTACCGCGGCAGGGCGTCGACCTCGTAGAAGTCCTCGTACGGCCGGCCGGCGGCGAGCGAGATCGCGTCCGGGTAGTGGTTGGCGACCTCGTTGAGGAAGTTCATCGAGTTCAGCGCCGGATCCTCGAGCGACGAGTGCAGGTCCGCCGTACTCAGGTCCGCGGCGTCGATGCTCTCGGCAAGGCTCATGCGTTCCCCCCGTCAACACTCCACAGTAGACAGATCTCGGACTGCCGCGACGTCCGCGCAGCCGGCGAGCGTCATGGCCTCGCGGAGCTCGGTCGCCAGCAGCGACAGTACCTGGGCGGCACCGCGCGCTCCGTCGACCGCGAGACCGTGCAGGATCGGCCGCCCGACGAGCACGCCGCGGGCGCCGAGCGCGAGCGCGCGCAGGATGTCGGTGCCCGACCGGATGCCGCCGTCGAGCAGCACCTCGCACCGGTCGCCGACCGCGTCACCGACCGCCTTGACGACCGCCGGCAGCGCGTCGATGCTCGCTGCCGCACCGTCCAGCTGGCGACCGCCGTGGTTGGACACCACGACGCCGTCCATTCCGGACTCCACCGCGAGCACCGCGTCCCGCGGGTCGAGGATCCCCTTGAGCACCAACGGAAGCGAGGTCCGCGCACGCAGCCACTCGATGTCCGGCCAGCCGAGACCGGCTTCGAACGCGGCCGCCGCGTGCGCGGCGATCGCCGACTCGCCGGTCACCGTGTCGTGCGCGCGGCTCGGCGCGCCCTCGAGGTTGGCCGCGACGACGTCGGCCGGCAGGCTGAACGCGTTGCGCATGTCGCGCAGCCGCCTCCCCAGGATCGGCAGATCCACGGTCAGCATCAGCACCTGGCAGCCCGCCTGCTCCGCACGCGCGATCAGGTCTTCCACGACGGCACGGTCGCGCTGCCAGTACAGCTGGAACCAGATGTCCGCGCCGACGTTCGCGATCTCCTCCAGCCGGATGCTGGCCACCGTGCTCACCACGTACGGGATCCCGGCCACCCGCGCGGCTTCGGCGGCCGCGAGTTCCCCATCCGGGTGCACCAGACGCTGGTACGCCATCGGTGCCACGCCCACCGGCATACTCGCGTCCGTGGCCAGCAGTCGGCAGCCGGTGCACGCGCGCGCGAACCCGCCGAGCACGCGGGGCAGCAGAGCGATGTCGTCGAGCGCCGTCCGGTTCGCGGCGAGCGTCGTCTCCGCCCCGCTGCCGCCGGACACGTAGTCCCACACCTCCGGCGGCAGCGCGGCCTCGGCAAGGCGCGCCATGTCGGCCAGGCACAGCGGGCCGGTCTCACCCATCGGTCAGGTTCTTCCGCAGGTACTCGGCCGCCTGCGCGACGGCCTGTCGGGCCGGCTCGAGCACGCCCGACATCGTGAAGAACCCGTGCGCCATGCCGTCGTAGCGGGTCAGCTCGACCGGCACGCCCGACTCGCGCAGCCGGTCGGCGTACCGCTCGCCCTCGTCACGCAGCGGGTCGTACTCGGCGGTGATGACCAGCGCCGGGGGCAGCCCGGACAGGTCCTCGGCGAGCAGCGGCGACACCCGCGGGTCACGCCCGTGCTCCGGAGTGGACAGATAGTTGCGCCAGTACCAGTCCACCGAGTGCCGGTTGAACATCCAGCGGTCGTCGTTGTCCCGCAACGACTCCGTGTCCGCGTGGTAGCAGGTGTTGGGGTAGACGAGCAGCTGCGCCGCGAGCGGCGGGCCGCCCCCGTCGCGGGAGAGCTGCGAGACCACGGCGGCGAGGTTGCCGCCCGCGCTGTCCCCGCCGACCGCGATCCGGGCCGGGTCGCCACCGAGCGCGTCCGCCTCCGCGGCGACCCACCGCGCGGCCGCGAGGCAGTCGTCGACGGCGGCCGGGAACGGGTGCTCGGGCGCGAGCCGGTAGCCGGGGGTCACGACCTGGCAGCCGGCGGCGTTGGCGAGCGCGCGGCAGACCCCGTCGGAGGTGTCGATGCTGCCCAGTGTCCAGCCGCCGCCGTAGAAGTACACGAGTGTCGCAAGTGGACCATCGTGGCCCGGACGATAGATCCGGACCGGCAGCTCGCCATCCGGCCCGGGAAACGTGCGGTCCGCCACGCGGTGCACCGGCTCGACGTGGCCGCCGCCCGCGCGGATGTCCGCCAGGTCGGCAGCCCGCGCCTCGGCGAGCGACATCTCGTAGAGCGGGGTCACGTTCGCCTCGATGCGCTGCCTGCGCAGCTCGGCCAGCCGTGGGTCAAGCGGCACCGCTGCCTCCCCGCGGCTCGCCGGTCGTCACCGGGATGACACTGTACCCGCGCAGCAGGAACCCGTCCGCGCGTATCGGCTCCCCCGCGACAGCCAGGTCGGGGAACCGGCTGAACAGCCTGGGAAACGCGAGCCGGCCCTCCAACCGGGACAGTGCGGCGCCGAGGCAGAAGTAGCCGCCGCCACCGAAGCTGAGATGGCCGACGTCGGCACGGTCCGGGTCGAACGCGTCGGGGTCGGCATGCTTACGCGGGTCGCGGTTCGCCGCGCCGAGCAGCACCATGATCATGCCGTCCTTGGGGATGGGCACGCCCGCGAGCTCGGTGTCGTCGCCGGCCACCCGGGTCAGCAGCTGCACCGGGCTGTCGTGGCGGAGGATCTCCTCGACGCAGCGTGACGCGAAGTCGGCGTCGGCACGCATCCGGTCGACCAGCTCGGGGCGGGCGACCAGCGGCAGGAGCCCGTTGCCGAGCAGGTTCATGGTCGTCACGAAGCTCGCGTTCAGCAGGACGACGAGGTTCGCGACGAGCTCGGTGTCGCTGAGCCGGTCGTCGCCCGAGTCGATCAGCTTGACGAGGTCGCTCACCAGGTCGGTGCCGGGCCGCGCGCGCCGCTCGGCGATGAGGCGCAGGTAGTACTCGGTGAGCTCGAGCACCGCGTCGTCGGCCGACCGCAGCCGGTCCGGGCTCTTGCCGCCGAGGTCGAGGTACCGGTCGATGCGCCGCGCCCGCTCACGGAACCAGGCGAGGTCGGACTCCGGCAGGTGGAGCAGCAACCCGATCACCTTGGTGGGGAACAGGTAGCCGAACTCGCCGATGAAGTCGACCTCGCCTCCGCCGGCGCCGAGCTCGGCCATCCGGTCGAGCAGCTCGTCGATCGCGCGCAGCAGGTCCGACTCGAGGGCGGCCACCCGGCGCGGGGTGAAGATCTTGTTGAACAGCCGCCGCATCCGGCCGTGGTCCGGCTCCAGGCTGAACATCATCGAGCGGGACAACGTGGCGAGCACCGGGTGGTCCAGCTTGTCCGCCGGGCCGATGACCTTGAGGAAGCGCGGGTCTCGCAGTACCTCGTCGACGGCGTCGAAGCCGTTCGCGACGGCCGCGTACACCCGCGCCTTCGGGTCGAGCGCCGACACGGTGCCCAGCTCGTGCAGCTTCGCGTACCACGGGTTCGGATCGTGCCGGGCCGCCTCGGTATACAGCTCCGCGACGATCGCGTCGGCGTCCACTACTCGTTCTCGTCCTTCCGTGCCAGGACGTGACGGGTCCCGGTGGCGCGCCGGGGCGCCACCGGGACCACGCACCGTCAGCGAACGATGAGGTTCAGCGGGATGGTCTCGGCCATCGCCTTCGAACCGGCGTCGTTCGGGTGGATGTGGTCACCGGAGTCGAACTCCGGCTTCAGCTTCGTCGGGTCGGCCGGGTCGCGGAGGACCTTGTCGAAGTCGGCGACCGCGTCGAACTCGTAGCGGTGCTCGCGGATGTAGGTGTTGACCGCGTTGCGGGTCGCCTCCTTCTCCTCGGTCCACACCTCTTCCGGCACCGCGAGACCGTTGAACGGCCCGAGCGTGCCCATGATCACCTGGATGTCGCGCGCGCGGGCCTGCTGGTTGATCTGTCGCAGCGATGCGATGATCTTGTCGGCGGGCTCGTTGTTCATCCAGATATCGTTGATGCCGAGGTCCACGACCACCGTGTGCAGCCCGGTCTCGGAGAACACGTCGTCGTTCATCCGGGCCAGCGCGTTGGTGCCGAGCTCGAAGAAGCCGGGGAAGTCGCCGTCGCCTGGTTCATTGCCCTCGTGGTTGAGCCGCGAACCGCCGAGGCCGAAGTTCAGCACGCCGGGGACGTCGCCGTGCCGGACCCGCAGCAGCCGGTCGGTCAACTGGTCGGGCCAGCGCAGGTTGCCGTTGAACGTCGTGCCGTGGCCGTCGGCCATCGAGTCCGCGAAGACCCCGACCGAGCCGCCCGCGTCCGGGCGCAGCACGTCGACGCCGGACAGGAAGAACCAACAGCAGGTCCGCTCGGTGGTGTAGCCCTCGCCGCCGGGCGTGGCCGCCAGGTCACCGTCGCCGACGAAGTTGGTCTGCCGGGTCGTCGAGTGGAACGTCGTCAGGCCGGTCGGGGTCGGGAAGTACACGCTCACGACGAGGTCCTGGTCGTCGGCCACGCGCAGGTCCACCGGGTCGCTGACCAGCTCGGCGCCCCGGTTGATGACCGCCGTCGCGGAGCCGTTGAAGCGCAGCTCGGTGGTGGTCGCGGGGTCCACGTCGGACAGCGCGGGCGTCGAGGTGTTCGGCTTGGCGACCGTGGCACGGCCGACCTCGACGGCCTGCTCGCCGTGGATGTTGGTCAGCCGGATCCTGGCCTTGGCGCCCCCGACGGACGTGTGCACGATCATGCGCACGCTCTGGTTGTTCAACCCCTCGAAGGTCGAACCCGAGTCGTTGCCCCGGGTCACGGACGTGGCCCAGGTACCTACCCACTCAGGGGACTTGTGGCCCCTGCCCCCCTGCTCGGCCGCTTCGCCGGCAGTGGAGACCAGCACGGTCGAGACGACTGCGGTGAGCAGCCCCGTGGCGATCAGCGACCTCGATCGCCACTTTTTTGGGATCGTCATTCGGTGGAACCTCCAGAAAACGACCGAGAACAGACGGGTACCCGGCCACGAGTTGGTGGCCGGAACGTAGTACGCCGCCGATTCCAGGTCAATCGTGACCGCGGTTTTCGGCGCATTGTTCGTATGTCCAGCCCAACCAAAAATGCCCATCCGTACCAGGTGGCGACGCAGCGCGATCCCGCGGTCGCGCGGTGCTACGCACTGCTCGGAACCGTTGTCGGATTGTGGCCCGATCCACCGCACAGCAAAGCAAAGCGCCCTAGCCTACGCCAGAGGCTGGCGGTAATGTGCACAACGGTATCGACCTTCACTCGTGGTTAATGTGCTATCCCCTTGAATGGTTGCGTGGAGTAGTGGGCATGGATTTCGAGAACGGCCGGTGGCCGACTTATGTCCTGCGCGCCCTGGAACTGTTCGACAGTTATGGCGAGCGCGAGGCATTGGTCGGCGGCGAGCGCCGGCTCTCCTATTCCGAAGTCCGTAACGAAGTACTCCGAATGGCCGCCGCGCTGCGCGCGTTCGGCGTCACCCCGGGTGCCGGCATTCTGGTCATGGTGGCGAACCCGGTCGAGGGTCCGATCCTCCAGCTCGCCGTCCACCTGCTCGGCTGCCGGTCGTTCTGGGTCGCACCGGTCACCGCGCGTCGCGAGATCGACGAGTACGTGCGGCTGTCGGGCGCCGACGTGTTCGTCTACGACACCCGCTCGCAGGGCGAGCTCGGCGCGGAGATCGGTTCGGCGCTCTCCGTTCCCGTCGTGTGCCTCGGCCCCGCCGGCGTCGGCCCGGACCTCCTGGCCGCCGACCCGGGGGTGGACCTCGACCCGGCCGCCATCGTCTCGGGCGGCGTCTCGGGCGGTGTCTCCGGCGGTGAACCGGAGGCCGTGTTCCAGACCAGCGGCACCACCGGCACGCCGAAGCTGGTGCACCTCCCCCACGACTTCTTCCTGCAGGTGCTCGCGATCGCCGAGCAGCAGTTCCTCGCCGCCAAGGCGCCCCTGCTGCGGCACCTGTCCAGCTCGCCGATGTGGTTGGTGAGCGGGCAGATCACCGCGTTCGTCAACCTGTTCACCGGCGGCGTGCTTTTCCTGGAGGACGCGTGGACGGCCGGGAAGTTCCTGGCCACCGTGGACCGCGAGAGGATCAACTCGACGTTCATGTCGCCGCCGATGCTGTACGAGGTGCTCGACCACCCCGCGGCCGCCACCACCGACATGAGCACCATGTTCATGTTCAACGTCGGCGCGGGCCCCGCCGCCCCGGCACGGCTGCGGCAGGCCATCCGCAGGTGGGGTCCGGTGATCCGCATCGTCTACGGCCTGTCCGAGTCGGTGGTGACGACGGCTTTGCCCGGGCTGACCGAGGACCCCGAGCACGCCGAGCGGCTGCGCTCGGCCGGCACGCCGTACGGCGACGTGCGGCTGGAGATCCGCGACGCGAACGGGAAACCCGTGCCGACGGGTGAGGACGGCGAGATCTGGATCTCCAGCCGGCTCAACTTCGCCGGCTACTGGGGCGCCCCGGAGCTCACCGCGGAGACCCTCGTCGACGGCTGGGTACGCACCCGCGACGTGGGCCACCTCGACGAGCACGGCTTCCTGTACATAGTGGACCGCACGACCGACATGATCATCACCCACCGCCGGTCGTGGAACATCTACTGCCGGCCCATCGAGGACATCCTCGCCGCGCACCCGCAGGTCCGCGCCGCCGCGGTGATCGGCGTGCCCGACGCGGGCGTCGGCGAGGTCGTGCACGCCTACGTCGTGCGCACCCCGGACGCGACGGTGACCGGTGACGAGCTGGCGGCGCTGGTGGGCGAGACCCTCAACGACATGTGGCAGCCGCGCGCCGTCGACTTCATCGACGCGCTCCCGCTGACCAGGGCCAACAAGGTGGACAAGAAGGCGCTGCGGGTGCGGTGGGCGGCCGAGCACGCGGCGGCGGGAATCGGCAGCGCCGGGTGAGTCCTCGCGGGCGGTTCGTCGCCCTCTTCGCGGCGGATGTCATCTCGGTGCTCGGCACCCGGGTGTCGATGCTGGCCATCCCGTGGCTGGTGCTCGTCACCACCGGGAGCCCGGCGAAGATGGGGCTCGTCGCGGGCGCGGAGATGCTGCCGTACGTGGTCTCCGGCGTGGTGGCCGCCCCGCTCGCCGACCGGTTCGGGCTGCGCCGCACCACGATCGTCACCGACGTCGGCAGCGCGCTGGCCATGGCCGGCATCGCCGCCGCGCCACAGCTGGAGTTCGGCGCGCTGCTCGTGCTCGTCGCGATCGCGGGGGCGCTGCGCGGGCTCGGCGACCGGGTCAAGCACGTGATGCTGCGCCCGCTCGCCGAGGCGGCGGGCATTCAGGTGCTGCGGGTGACGACCGCGTACGAGGGCTTCTCCCGTACCGCGATGCTGGTCGGCGGCTCGATCGGCGGGCTGCTCATCTACTGGTTCGGCGCGCCGGGCGCGATCTGGCTGGACGCGGCGACGTTCGCCCTGTGCGCGGTCATCGTGGCGACCGTCGTCCCGGCCGCGGACCCGGCCGCCGCGCCGCCGGACAAGGCGGACCGCGAGCCCTACCTCGTGGCACTGCGTGGCGGGTTCCGGGCGCTGTGGGCGGACCCGCTGCTGCCCAGCATGATCGCGATGCTGTTCGTGCTGAACCTGTTCAACCAGGCGCTGGTCGCGGTGTTCATCCCGCTGTGGGTCGAGGAGACCACGCACACGCCGGCCGCGTTGGGCCTGGTGTTCGGCACATTCGCCGCGGGTGCGGTGCTCGGCAGCATCGTGTTCACCGTGCTCGCGCCGAAGCTGCGGATGTACCAGGTGTTCATGATCGGCGCGGCGCTCGCCGGAGCGCCCCGGGTGCTCGTACTCGGCGTGAGCCACGAGCTGGTGCTCGTCTGCTCGGTGACGTTCGTGTCGGGCCTCGCCATGTCCGCGGTGAACCCGGTCATCGGCGCGATGCTCTACGAGCGGATCCCGCCGAACGTGCAGACCAGGGCGTTCGGCGTGTGCACGGCCATCACGTTCACCGGCGTTCCCATCGGCGGTGTCCTCGGTGGACTCGCGGTCGCCGGATTCGGCCTGACCCCGGCGATCCTCGTCGGCGGGTCGTTGTGCCTGGCCGCGACCACAGTCCTGTGGCTGTGGTCGCGCTCGGTCGCCGGCACCGCACGGAGCGCGCAGCAGCCCGCCGAGGAGGCCGTGGAGGCTCAACCGTCCTAACAGGACGGATCCGACCAGCACTCCGTACGCGTGGAAACTGGGTTATCGTTGGCCATGCCGAAGTTCGAGGAGACGACCGACCCGTACTGCCTGCGGGACGGGGAGAGCGTACGGCTGCTCGCCGGGCACCCGTGGCGCCGGTTCGTCGTGCTCGGCGACAGCGTGGCGGAAGGTCTGGCCGAGCCCGTCGAGGGTTACAGCGAGCTGCAGCTGGCTGACCGGCTCGCGGCGGAGCTGTCCGCCGCGAGCCCGCTGGAGTACCGCAACCTCGGCCACCGGGGGCTGCGGGCGCGCGAGGTGCGGGCGCGGCAGCTGCGGCCCGCGCTGGACTTTCGGCCGGACCTCGCGCTCGTGGTGTGCGGCGGCAACGACGCCTTCCCGGCCACGTACAAGCCGGACGTCGTGGACGTGGAGCTGGCAGCGATGATCACTGCCTTGCAGGACGCCGGCGCGGACGTGATCACGGTGGGCATCTACAACGTGTCCTACGGCCCGAACATCGCCGACTGGCTGCGGGCGGGACTGCGCGAGCGGATGCGCACCCTGTCCGAGCACACCGGCGCGCTCGCCGCGAAGCTGGGCACCCTGCACGTGAACCTCTCCGCGCACCCGCTCGTCACCGACCCGTCCCTCTACTCCAGCGACGGCCGCCACGGCAACGCCCGCAGCGACGCGATCGCCGTCGCGGAGGCGGTGCGCGTGCTCGGCGCCCACCTCGCCTCGACCCACGCACGCAAGCCGTGCACGTCCTCGTAGCCCGCCGCTGGACATAGCCGGCTCGCTGTGTCCCGGACAGTCGGGCGTGCACTGCTGTCACACGGTTGTCACCTGCGATTACTCTGGTGGCGGTCAGAGGACGACAACACGGTGAAGCGTGGATCGAGATGGCCCGGGAACCGGTGGATATCGTCGAGCTACGGCGTGCACTCGGCGAGCGGCTCGCCATCTTCCGCAAGGCTGCCGAGGTCACCCAAGGGCAACTCGCCTCGGCGGCCTACCTCGACCGGACCACGGTGTCACACATCGAGAAGGGGCGTGCTCGCGCCGACGAAGCGTTCTGGCAGACCGCCGACCGTGTGACGGACGCGGGCGGCCAGTTACTCAAGGCCTACCACCAACTCGAAGCCGCGATGCGCGAGTACGAGGCAGCTGTCCGGTCCAGCGAGCTGGCTGCGATCCGCGCAAAGACGGACGGCTACCGGAGCGTGCCGCTGACGTCGTGGCGTACGCCGCCAACAGGCGTAGATGACGAAGCGGCGGCCGTTGAGCTGGTCCGCCGCGTCGCCGCGAGTGACGTGGGGGATGAGACGCTGGCACGCCTTGAGCTCGCCTTTGATGATCTCGCCACGGCCTATCCGGTCGCCTCTCCGGCTGAGTTGCTTGTGCGCCTGCGCCATCACCTGGCCTACATCGGCACCCTGCTCGACAGCCGAATGACGCTCAGCGAGCGGAGGCGACTGATCGTGGTGGCCGGCTGGCTGTCGCTTCTGACAGCCACCGTGCACGTCGACCTCAACCAACCGGCCGCGGCGGCGGCACGGCTTCGCACGGCGGCGAGCTTGGCTCAACATGCCGAGCACAACGAGATTCGCGCCTGGTGCCTGGAGACCGAAGCGTGGCGCGTACTGACCGAAGGTGATCATCGTCGCGCGCTTGAGCTGTCCCGCGCCGCGCAGGACCTGGCGCCAGTAGGTAGTTCCGTCGCGATCCAGGCCACCGCCCAAGAAGGGCGAGCATGGGCACGACTGCGGCAGGCACGTGAGACCTATGACGCAATCGAGCGCGTCAACAAGTTGGTGTCGCCGCTCGAACGGCCGGACAAGCCCGAGCACCACTATCGCTACGACCCGGACAAGTCCGTGGGCTACGTTGCCACGACCTTGGCATGGGTCGGCGACCCCGCGGCGGAGACCTACGCCAGGGAAATCATCGCCAGACTCCAACCAAACGCCGGCAACGGCAACTGGCCCCGGCGGGTCGCGACCGCAAACCTCGACTTGGCGCTAGCGCTACTGGTGACCAACCGGCTCGACGAAGCTTGCGACGCGGCCCAACAGGCGATTCTGTCGGGCCGTGTCGTGCCGTCGAGTCACTGGCGGGCCGAGGAAGTCGTCAACGCGGTCGAAGCGCGTCAACTTCCGGAAGCGCGTGATCTACGCGAGGCCTATGAGGATCCGCGCCCAGGCACTGGGTCTTCGGCTGCCAGTTCGTCTACGGGGCACTCGGCATGTTGAACACCCCGCCAGCCCACATTCCGATCCGGATCTTAAGGAACTTGGCCGACTGATGACCGCACGTCCCACCGAACCCGCCGTTCGCGCCCACGAGATGGGCATCTGCAATCGCTACTTCGACCTCGTCGCCACCGGCCGCAAGACCATCGAGATCCGGGTGAATGACTCCAACCGCAAGAAGATCAAGGTCGGCTCGCTGATCCGGTTCCGCTGCCAAGGCGACCAGGTCCTCACCCGTGTCACCCGCGTCGCTCGCTACGCGAACTTCGACGAGATGTTCGACCGCGAGGAAGTCGCCTCGGTCAATCCGTTGACCACACGTGAGGAGCAACTCGCCAACATTCGCCAGATCTATCCGCCCGAGCGAGAAGCCCTCGGCGTCGTAGCCATAGGCATTGAACTGGTCGACCAGCCCCGCGCGGTGTGAGCAACCCGTGCTACTAGTCGACGAGGAGTAGGCCGCTGGTCAGCGCGCCCTGGCCGAGGTTGACCACGGAACCCGCGCCCGGTACGGCGAACCGCAGGTACGCGCCCGACGCCTTCCCGCCGAACAGGAACGGCGCGACGCAGTACGGCACCGTCTCCCGGCGCACCTCGCCGGTGGCCATCTCGACGAAGTGCATGTCCAGCCAGTCGGCCGCCACGTACTCCTGGACGATGTGCCCGCCCGTGGCCACGCCCGCCTCGACGGCCTTCCGCCAGGTCGCGTCGTCGACGTCGTGGCCGAGCACCACGCCGGAGCCGCCGTAGGTCCCGGTCGGCTTCAGCACCAGCGAGGCGCGCCGCTCGATCGCCGACGAGGCTGTGGTGTCGTCGAGCAGCTCGGTGCGCGGTACGTGCCGGCGCAGTAGCTCGGCGTCCGGTGTGGACAGTTCGTCGACGTCCTGCCACAGCCAGGCGAACGTCGTCTTGTTCGCGAGCAGCCACGCGGCCGTCGAGGTGAACATCTTGACCGTCCGCTTGCCCAGCGCGGTGGCCAGCGCGTCGAAGCCGGCGCCGTGCGGCACCTCCTGTGGGATGAACATCCGCAGCACCGAGTCCAGCACGACGTCCCCGGCCAGCAGCCGGTTCCCGGCGTCGAGCGTCAGCCACTCCAGCGGGCGCACCACCACCTCGAGCCCCGCCTCGCGGCCGCGGTCGCGGACCGGTTCGAGCAGCCGGATCAGCGTGTGGCCGTCCTGGGTGTCGGGGTAGTCGCTGCCCATGTGGAACAGGACCAGCGAGGTCGACCCGTCGGGGAGGTCCAGCTGCTCGCGCATGGCGTGGAACCGGGCGTCCACAGCGGACCCGGCGTCGGTGATGCCCACCGCGTCGGCGATCCCCATCTCGCGGTAGGCGGCGAGAAACCGGTGGGCGATGCCGTCGGAGTCGAACGCGCCGCCGAGCGCGCTGTCGATATTGCACTCCACGAAGCGCGGCACGCCGCCGGACAGCAGGACGTCCGGGCGCATGGCCACCAGCAGCTCGGGGGTCAGCGGCTCGGCCCCGTCGAGGAACTCGACGTACCCCTCCGGCACCCCGAGCAGCCGACGGAGTTCCCCCGCCGTGCTCGCCCTGCGCAGACACGCGGCCAGGATCAGGTCCCCGAGCCACGCGGTCAGGTCGGTGATCTCCCGGTAGTCCGCGCGCGTCAGCACCGGCGGCCGCAGCGGGCGCCAGGTCTTGTTCTTCGTCGCCACGCCGCGGTAGATGTCCGACCAGGACTCCTCGCCACACGCCAGCATCGCCGCCCGCACCCGGTCGGGCAGTGCCTCCCAGGCGGCCGGCACCACACGTTCCGGCATCGCTCTCAGTCCTTCTTCAGTGTCTGGTTGATCGCCGCGGTGAGCTGCTCCCGAGTCGGCTGCACGGCGCGGTCCAGCTCGAGGGAGAACGGGAGCACGGCACCGTCCGGGCGGGTCACGCGCGCGGGCGGGGCCAGCAGGGGGACCTGCTCGGCCACCGTGGCGACGATCTCCGCGCCGATGCCCGAGAACCGGTTGGAGTCGTCCACCACGACCAGCCGGCCGGTCCTGCGCACCGACGCCAGGAGGCCGTCCCAGTCGAACGGGTACAGCGTGCGCGGGTCGAACACCTCGACCGACACGTCGTCCAGCTCGTCGGCGACCGCGAGCGCGTCGTGCACCAGGTGGCCGACGGCGACGACCGTGATGTCGCCGCCCTGCCGGTGCACCCGGCCCGACCCGAGCGGGATCGCCGCCAGGGTCGCGAAGTCGACGTCGTCGCGCACCGCGAGCGCGCCGGCCGGGGCGAACACCACCACCGGGTCGTCGTCGCGGACCGCGGAGACGAGCAGCCCGTACGCGTCGGCCGGGGTGGCCGGCACGACCGTCTTGATCCCGACGTGGGCGAACAGGCTGTAGGGGTTGTCGGAGTGCTGGCCCGCCCACCCGGTGCGCGAGCCCGCCCCGGTCACCACGTAGGTCACCGGCACCCGGCACTGCCCGCCGGTCATCAGTGAGAACTTGTGCGCGTGGTTGACGATCTGCTCGAACGACAGGAACAGCAGCGCCGGGATCTGGAACTCGATCACCGGCCGCATGCCGGCGAGCGCGGCGCCCGTGGCGAACCCGGTGAACCCCTGCTCGGACAGCGGCGTGTCGATCACCCGGTCCGGCCCGAACCGCTTCGCCAGGCCGGCGGTGAGATTCGATGCCGCGACGCGGACGTCCTCGCCGAGCACGAACACCGTCTCGTCGGCGGCCAGCTCGTCGGCCAGCGCGCGGTTGAGTGCCTTGAGGTAGGACAGCCACGGCATCAGGCACCACTCCCCTGCCGCGGGCGCAACCCGCTGGCGTACAGGTCATCCAGCGCACCGACCGGGTCCGGGAACGGGCTCTGGAGCGCGAACGCGACCGCGTCGGCCAGCACCGCCTCGACCTCGTGGTCGATCCGCTCCCGCTCGACCCGCGCGAGCCGTGTGCCCTGGATGTCAACCGGGTCCCGGGTACGCGCCCGCTCGAGCTCGTCGGCCGACCGGTACCCGAGCCGGGCCCGGTGCTCGAACGTGTGGTGCGCGTCGAACCGCTCGGTCCGACACTCCAGGAAGCTCGGTCCCTCCCCCGCCCGCGCGCGCTCGACGGCCGCACGCGCCGCGCCGCGCACCGCCTCCGCGTCCTGGCCATCCACAGTGGACGCCGGGATGCCGAACGCCTCCGCGCGCGCGGTGATCGTGCCGGCCACCGCGTCCTCGACCCGCATCGTGGTGGCCCAGCCGTTGTTCTCGCACACGAACACCACCGGCACGCGCCACAACGCGGCCAGGTTGAACGCCTCCAGCAGCACGCCCTCGTTGACCGCGCCGTCGCCGAAGAAGTTCACCGCGACCGACGCCACGCCGAGCCGCCGCCGGGCCCACGCCGCGCCGGTCGCGATCGAGCCCGCCGCGCCGACGATCGCGTTCGCACCGAAGATGCCCACCCCGAAGTCCGCCGCGTGCATCGAGCCGCCGCGGCCCCGGTTCAGCCCGGTGACGCGGCCGCACAGCTCCGCGAGCATCCGCGCCGGGTCGGCGCCCTTCGCCAGCACGTGCCCGTGGCCGCGGTGCGTGCTCGTGATGATGTCGTCGGCACCGAGCGCGGCGCACACCCCGGCGGCCACCGCCTCCTGGCCGACGTAGGGGTGGATGCCGCCGACGATCTCGCCGGAGCGCACCAGCTCGATCGCCCGCTGTTCGAACCGCCGGATCAGCCGCACCGTCCGGTACAGCGCCAGCGAGTCCTCGGTGGACACTCTCGACACCGTAGGCATGGGTGTCACTGGACCGCGCCGGCGGTCACCGGCCGGCTGATCCGGGTGGGCGCGGCCGGGTCGACCGCGGCCTGCACGGCGGCCTCCTCCACGTTGCGCATGATCGCCTCCATGTCCGGCCGTGCGAAGTATCGGGTGTCCACCGACATGACGAACTCGATGGCGCCGGGCGGATCGTCCACATTGAAGTAGACGTTGCGCTGCGGCATGCTGATCTCCGGTTCCCAACTGATCTCCGTGTCCGCCAGCGCGTCCCGGATCCGCTGCGGCGTGTCGAGCTCCTCGCCCGCGTGGCCGCGCTCCTGCTGTCGGCGGTCGTTGTAGAAGCACGAGAGGTCCAGCTCCTCGCCGCGGTCGGCCTCGACCCGCTCGATGACCTCGTCCTGCTCGTAGGGGTTGTAGTAGGCGTTCTTGTACGCGTTGATCGCGCTGCCCGCCGCGCGTTCCACGGCCTGGCCCATCGTGATGCCGGCGACGTCGATGAGGTACGGGCTGATCTGGATCAGGGCGCTGACCGAGTCGGCCAGGCCGGGCCGGAACCGGTTGCCCACCATGAGCATCGCCACCACCGGGTTCACGCCGGTGAACCGGGCGAGGCCCACGGCGAAGCTCGCCAGCAGCACGGGCGAGTCGTCGATCTTCTCGCGGGCGGCGACCGTGCGGACGGCGAGCAGCGTGGCCGGCGACCGCAGGTGGATCATGTCGATGGTGCGCTCGCCGCCGTAGCGCGGCTCGCCGAACCGGCTGGGCGTCATTGTGCGCAGCACGCGGTCGAGGTACTTCAACGAGGTCGCGTTCTGCCGCCGGCCGGCCGGGCTCGCCTGCTTCGCGGCCTGCTCCAGTGGCTGCGACGCGGTGACCGGGCCGGCCGCCTCCCCGGTCTCCGGGTCGCGCGCGGCGATGTCGCGGGCGAGGGCGCTCAGCCCGTACGCGTCGATCGACGTGTGCAGGACGACCAGCACGGTGTGGGTGATGACGTCCTCGTGGCGGATCGCCGCCAGCCGGACCGGCCACTCGCTCCCGTACTCGAACGGGACGCTCTGGTACCGCTGCGACGTCGCCTCGGCGATGTCGGCCGGGTCGGCGCCCTCGGTGTCCACGACCTCCAGGGTGACCTCGCCGGACGTCGCGCAGCGCTGCCGCGGCGGCCCGTTTTCGCGCAGCACCAGCCGGGTGCGCAGCGCCTGGTGCCGGCTCACCATGAAGCGCAGCTCGTCGGCGATGTGCTCGACCGTCGTACCGGGCGGGCGCTCCTCGGTGTAGAACACCGTCTTCGACATCCCGGAGAGCTCGATCGACTGCCACAGGCCGATCTGTCCCCACGTCAGCTCCGCCTCGCCGGAGCCCTCGCCTTCGAACGGCACCGGGACCCGTTCCACCACCCGGCCCGCCGGCAACCCTTCCTCACCTGGCATGTTCGACAGCTCCGCCCTTCTCGTCCTTCTCTTCTACGGCCACCGCGTGGGCCTTCGTGATCTGGGCACTCGCCGCCTCCACGGCGGGGCGCAGGAGGGCACCGGCGAGCAGCATCAGGACCGCGAGCCCGAGCCACCCGAACGAGCCCTGCTCGACGACGCCGACCGTGATCAGCACCGGGCCGACCATGTACATGGCGGCCACGCCCAGCCAGAACACCGCGAGGTACTCACCCTGCCGCTCGCGGGGCGCGAGGTCGTAGGACACCCCGATCCCGCCCGCGACCTGCAGCACCTCGCCGAGGGTCAGCAGCACCATGCCGCCGACGAGCAGCACCGTCGCGCCCACGGTGTCGAGCCGGTCGGCGAACGCGATCACCACGGCGCAGCCGGCGAGCGAGACCGCCGCCCGGCGCAGGGCGCGGACACCGCCCTCGCGGGTCTCCGTGCCCCGGCTGAGCCGGACCTGCAGCAGGATCACCAGGATCGTGTTCAGCACGATCAATGGCCCCACGATCAGCGGCGGCGCCTCGGTGTGCAGCGTCGCCCACAGCGGGAGGCCGATCGACAGGATGGGAATGTGCAGGACGATCACCGCGTGCAGCCCCGCGACCGCCAGATACCAGCCCTGCCGCAGGGACTTAGGCCAGCCGCGCACGGCGGGCCGCTCGGGCGCGTTGTCGGCCAGCAGCGGCACCCTCGCCAGCAGGATGCCGGCGATCACGAACGTCACCGCGTCGCCGAGCACGATCGCGATGAACGCCGGCCGCGTGCCGATCGCGATGATCAGCGTGGCCAGCAGCCCCCCGAGCATGAAGCCGACGTTGTAGACCACGCGGAACGCGGCCATCACCCGCGTCCGCAGCTCGGTGCCGATGTGCCGGTCGACGTACATCTGGTTGATCGGGTCGACGGCTCTGGCCGGGATGCCGACGATGCAGGCCACGACCACGAAGGTCGGGAAGTCGGACACGAAGGCGTAGGCGAACATCCCCGCGCCGCGCCAGAAGTGCAACAGCACCGCCGCGGGCCGCGGCCCGATCCGGTCGGCGAGCATGCCGAGCGGGGTGAGCGCCACCAGCCCGCACAACCCGGCGATCGTGAGACCGACACCGACCTCGGTGATGGACAGGCCCGCGCCGCGGGTGAAGTACACCGCCGAGCCGGCGATGAACAGGCCGGTCCCGGTGGAGTCCACCAGACCCACCCACACCAGCAGCCGGCTCCGGGCCGGGAGGCCGAGCCCGGGTATGCGCATCGGGTACCTCGCTCGACGTACGATTGCCGGGAGACCGTGCGGGGGCGGATGTCGCCCACCCCCGCACGCGGACGCCCGCTACGCGGGGCGTCCATGCCTCACGGCATCAGTGGTTTCGCTTCCAGGAGCGATGAATTCACTTGACCGCCATCTGGGCTACACCTCCTCCTGTTCTCGAACGGCCGGCTGGTCATGGATCCCTAGCCGGAGGCAGGTACGGGCCGCGCGAGCGCCGGAACCTCGTCCGGTGTCTCCGCGGCCGTCTCGGTTGCTGTCTCGGTAGATGTCTCGGTGGATGTCGCGCCCCACCGCAGGGCGGCCACGCTCAGGTAGCCGAGGACCGGGTCGTGGTCGGCCAGCAAGACCGGCCGGCCCCGGCCGGGTTCGCCCGATCGCTCGCCGGGCGTTTCACACAGCCGTGACCAGAGGCCCGTGAACGGCAGGCCGGCCGGCGCGCGCCGGACCTCGCGGACCGCGGCCGCCGTGCCGGGCTCGAGCTCCACGCCGTGGCCGGCCACGAGCAGCACGTCCGCCCGACCACCCGCGAGCTCGGCGACCTCGGCCGCGAGCACCGCGCCCACCGCCTCGGCCGGCACCCCGGCGTGCTGGCGCACCCGCACCGGCGGCGCGTCAGTGTCGACCTCGAACAGCAACGCCGCCATGGCGTGCCGGTCGGGCACGGGGCCGGGCGCGGCCGGCGGGTAGTGCAGTGCCGCCTGCTCGGCGACGAGCAGCAGCGCGCGGGCCGTACCGCCGGTGGCGACGTAGTCGCCGATCACCCGCAGCCCGGCGAACGCGGCGGCCGGACCCTGGTCCGTGACCGCGAACGCGAGTGGCTCGCCGGGGCAGCGGCTCGCCAGGTGCAGCGCGACGTTGCGGCCGGGTTGGACATCGTGCACGCCGTAGGCCAGCACGAGCAGGTCGACCGGCGCGTCCAGCGACGTGACCGACTTGATCAGCGGCAGCGCCATCTCGGTGTACGACTGCCCGGCCCCGGTGGCGAACACCTCCTCGCGCACCGGGAGACCCTGTCGGCCGGCGAGGTCGGTCAGGTACGTCCGCAACGCCGGGTCCCGCGCCAGGCTCGAGGCACCGTCGAACACCCGGTGCTCGGCGCGGCACAGCCGCGGCCCGGCGCCGGGCCGGCCCGCGGCCGGTGGACCCGTGACGATCACGTCAGTCCTCGACCGTGTGCGTGACGACGAAGTCGGCCAGCGAGCCGATCGAGGCCAGGTGGCGGCGCTCGATCTCCTCGACGTCGACCTGGATGTCCAGGTCCTCCTCCAGCACCAGCAGCAGCTCCAGTGTCTTCGACGAGCTGAGGCCTAGCTCGTCGAACAGCCTGGTGTCCGCGCCGACGTCGGGCAGCTCCCGGCCCAGCATCCGTCCCAACAGGACACTCAGGCTGTCGACCACGCGCTCGCGCAGATCGGTCAGGCTCACGTCGGTCATCCCAGGCTCCCTAGTGTTCGAAGATCATCGCGGCGAAGATCGAGCCGAGGCCCGCCGCGGTGACGAGGTAGCGCTCGCCGTCGCGGAGCCGGCCCTGCTCGACCGCCGACACGTGGTTGACGAAGGCGTCCGCCGACGGGGTGTGCCCGACGAGCGCCACGTTGTCCAGCAGCACCTTCTCGACCGGGATGCCGAGCCTCCTGCACACCCGCCGCCAGGACACCAGGTTCACGTTGTGCGGCAGGACCAGGCCGAGCTCGTCGAGCACGAGACCGGCCTCCTTGACCGCGGCGAGGATGACCTCGCCGAGCAGCTCGGTGTAGTCCTGCGCGAACAGGGACATGGCGGCCTCGCCGTCGGTTCCCCAGTGGTCCAGGTCCCCGCGCTGGCTGACCACATAGGACAGCAGCCGGTCGCGCGTGCCGCCGGCGGACACCAGGCAGGCGCCCGCGGCCTCACCGAACACCCGCTGGTCCGGTGCGAGCCTCGGATCCTGGGTGAACACCTGCTCGCCCGCGACCACCAGCGCCAGCGCACCCGGCTCGCCGTCGTTCGCGAGCAGCCGGCCGGCGAGGTCGATGGCGAGCAGGCCGGACGCACAGGCGTGGTGGGTCACCGTGAGGCCGACCGCGCCGGTGAGCCCGAGCCGGCCGATGAGCTCGTGGACCGGGTTCACCGGGTAGGGCGTCACCACGGGCACACCGCGCGCGTGGAGCACGTAGCGCACGAGGTGTTCCCTGCCGCGCAACGGCTCCAGCGCCCGGGCGGCCCCGTGCAGCAGGTCCGCCAGCGTCTCGCCCGGCCGCTGCCGGCGCACCTCGGCGAACCCGTTGAACCGCCGCAGCACCCGTAACTGGGTCGGCGAGATCTCCAGCTCCGCGCCGAGCTCCCCGATCGGCACTCGCCGGTCGGGCAGGTGGGCGGCCACCGCGTCCAGGGCGGTCATGTCAGGGTGGCCGGGAGGGTGTCGTAGCCGCGCAGCATGAGGGTGTGGCGTTGGCCGGGTGGGGTGGTGAGGGTGAGGTGGGGGAATCGGTGCAGGAGCATGGGGAGGGCGAGTTGGCCT
>NZ_JBOHGB010000045.1:0-45222 GCF_050699935.1 Actinophytocola sp. | reverse complement strand
ACACTGGACGTCCGGAAGGCGTCCTTCCACGCCTGTCAAGCGGCCGCGGCCTGCGTGGCGAACTGGGTCCGGTACAGGTCTGCGTAGCGCCCCTCGGCGGCCAGCAGCGACTCGTGGTCGCCCCGCTCGACGATCCGCCCGCCCTCCACCACCAGGATCTGGTCCGCGGCCCGGACCGTGGACAACCGGTGGGCGATCACGATCGCCGTGCGGCCGGCCAGCGCCGAGGCCAGGGCCTCCTGGACCGCGACCTCCGACTCCGAGTCCAGGTGCGCCGTCGCCTCGTCGAGGATGACCACGCGGGGCTGCGCGATCAGCAGCCGCGCGATCGTCAGCCGCTGCCGCTCGCCGCCGGACAGGCGGTAGCCGCGCTCCCCCACCACGGTCTCCAGCCCGTCGGGTAACGACTCGACCAGGTCCGCCAGCCGCGCCTGCCGCAACGCCGCCCAGATCTCCTCGTCCGTGGCCGATGGCCGCGGGTAGGCGACGTTCGCCCGGATCGTGTCATGGAACAGGTGGCCGTCCTGGGTCACCACGCCCACGATGTCCCGCACCGAGTCGAACGACAGCTCCTGAACGTCTACATCGGACAGACGGACCGTGCCGGAGTCCACGTCGTACAGCCGCGGCACCAGGGACGCGATCGTCGACTTGCCCGCACCCGACGGACCGACGAGCGCGACCATCTGCCCTGCCTCCGCGCGAAACGACACGCCGTGCAGCACCTCCTCGCCGCCCCGCTGGTCGAGCACGGCCACCTCCTCCAGCGACGCCAGCGACACCTTGTCCGCCGCCGGGTACCCGAAGCGCACGTCCTCGAGCGAGACCGACACCCCGCCGCCGGGCACCGACCGGGGCGACGGCGACTCGCTGATCATCGGCTTCAGGTCGAGCACCTCGAAGACCCGCTCGAACGACACCAGCGCGGTCATCACGTCCACCCGCGCGTTCGCGAGCGCGGTCAGCGGCGTGTACAGCCGGGTCAGCAGCAACGCCAGCGCCACCACGGTGCCCGCCGCCAGCTGACCGGTGAGCGCGAGGTACCCGCCGAGGCCGTACACCAGCGCCTGCGCCAGCGCCGACACCAGCGTCAGGCTCGTCATGAACCACCGGGTCAGCATCGCCGTGCGCACGCCGATGTCGCGCACCCGCGCCGCGCGCCCGCCGAACTCGTCCGCCTCCTCGCGCGGGTGGCCGAACAGCTTCACCAGCGTCGCGCCGGGCGCGGAGAACCGCTCCGCCATCTGGTTGGTCATGGACGCGTTCAGCGTCGCCGACTCCCGCTGCAGGTCGGCCATCTTCCGGCCCATCCGCCGCGCGGGCAGCACGAAGACCGGCAGCAGGACCAGCGCCAGTGCGGTCACCTGCCAGGACAGCGTGAGCATCACCCCGACCGACAGCACCAGCTGGATCACGTTGGTCACCAGGCCCGCGAGCGTCGAGGTGAACGCCCGCTGAGCCCCCATCACGTCGTTGTTGAGCCGCGAGACCAGAGCACCGGTCCGCGTGCGCGTGAAGAACGCCACCGGCATCCGCTGTACATGCTCGAACACCGCGCGGCGCAGGTCGTGGATCAGCCCCTCCCCGATCCGCGACGACTGCCAGCGCTCGGCCAGCCCCAGCCCGGCGTCGAGGATGGCCACCCCGGCGATCGCCAGCGCCAGCCACACCACCATCGACGCGTCGTGCCCGCCGACGATCGTGTCCACCACCTGCCCGGCGAGCAGCGGCGTGGACACCGCGAGCACCGCCGAGATCATCGTCAGCAGCAGGAACACGACGAGCTTGCCCCGGTGCGTCCCCGTGAAGCCGAACACCCGCCGGATGGTGCCCTTGTGCAGGCCCTTGGGCACATTCGCGGCACGCATGGCGCCGTGCATGACCATCCAGGCGTTCTCGACCACGACCCACCTCTTCCTCACCCCGCCCACCGGCTCAACACCGGCCGGCGCGGCGGCCCTTCCCGGTTACCCGCAGAGCGAACACGCCGCCCTAGTAGCCTGTGCCCGCGTGGAGCAGACCGGGCAGCGCGCACGCCGCTTCGACCTGCTCTTCTACCTGGTGAGCCTCCTGTTCGCGGCCGCGAGCGCGCTGTTCTCCGAGTTCTACGGCTACCGCGTCTGGGGCAACTTCGCCTCGATCGGCTACCTGCTCGCCACCGGTCTCACCGGGCTCGCCCTATTGTCGCGGACACCCCCGACAGTCTCGTCGAGACTCTCCTCGAGACTGCTGCGCTCGCGCTGGACCCCGGTCGCGGTCACGGGTCTGTTCGCCGGTGTCGTGCCGTTGCTCGTGCTGATCTTCCGCCGCTCGCCGGCGTTCGTGTGGGGACAGTGGCCGTGGGCGTTCCCGTCCCAGCCGGAGGTATGGGTGGTCGAGCGGTCCGCGGACCTCCTACTCGCGGACGGCACCCCCTATCCGGACCTGAGCCAGCTCGACCGGCCGCCGCACCCGGACGACTACACGCCCTACGGCCCGTCGATGACCGTGTTCGGCCTGCCTCGCGCGCTGCTCGGCGACGGGGCGTTCACCGACGCCCGGGTGGCCTTCGCCGTCGCGACCGTGCTGATCATCGTGCTGGCGTTCGCCGTGCTGGGCTGGCCGCGGGTGCCGGTCCTCGCCGCGCAGTTCGCCGCGGTCAGCCCGCTCACGCTGCTGACGATCACGGTGGCGGGAGACGACATTCCGGTGATCGCCCTGATCGTGCTCGCGACCGCGCTCGTCCACCGCGCGCACCCGGCCTGGGCCGGCGGGGTGTGCGCGCTGGTGATCACGATGAAGCTGACCGCCCTGCCGGCACTCGCGGTCCTCGCGGTGGCCGTGCTCGTCCGCCGCGGCGGCCGGGGTCACCAGGACCTGGCGATCTTCCTCGGCACGACCGTCGCGGTGAGTGCGGTCGTCGTGCTGCCCGTGCTGCTCGTCAACCCGGCGTCGTTCGTCGAGCACGTGATTCTGTACCCGGCCGGACTCGGCCAGGCCGGCTCACCGGCGGAGAGCCCGCTGCCAGGGCATCTGATCGCCCGGCTGGGACCGGTCGGCCACGCCGTGTCGCTGGCCCTGCTCGCCACGGCGGCCTGCGCGATCATCGCCTGGCTCGTGCTTCGCCCACCGCGAGATCCCGCGGCCGCGACGCTGCGGATCGCCACCGGCCTCGGGATGGCGATCATCCTCGCGCCGGCCACGCGCTGGGGGTACCTGGTCTACCCGCTGGCGCTGCTCGGCGCGATGATCGGGTTCGCTTCCGTCGGCGGAGCGCACGTACGACGCCGGACGGTCCGGCCAACCGCGGGACCGACCGATGATCTGGTCGCGAACCCCGACACCCGCGGCAGCCAAGCCTGAGACGGAAAACCTACTTCTTTTTGGTACGGGTGGCTCCGCCGCGGCCCCGCAGCGTGACACCGGACTCCGACAGCACCCGGTGCACGAACCCGTAGGAGCGACCCGTAGACTCCGCGAGAGCGCGAATGCTCGCGCCCTTCTCGTACTTCTTCTTGAGGTCAGCGGCCAGCTTGTCGCGCGTGCTGCCCGTGATGCGCGCGCCCTTCTTCAGATCAGCCACGTCGTCCGCCTTCCATAGCGTGTGACGGAGGTCCTGGATATACCTGCCGACGCAATGATCGAACACGACCGCGTGGAATGCCAGACGAGATCGAAAATACCTGTGAACTCACTTGCACCCCGGACGAGGGATTAGGCCAGTTGAACGAGTTCCAGGTAGTCGGCAGACCAGTGATCTTCGGTACCATCAGGTAGCAAGATCACCCGTTCGGGCGCAAGCGCTTCGACCGCACCAGGATCGTGCGTGACGAGAACTACCGCGCCCGCGTAGTTGTGCAGCGCCTCGAGAACCCGCTCCCGGCTCGCCGGGTCGAGGTTGTTGGTCGGCTCGTCGAGCAGCAGCACGTTGGCCGCGCTGGAGACCAGTCCGGCGAGCGCGAGCCGAGTCTTCTCCCCGCCCGACAGCGTGCCGGCCGGCTGCTCGAGCTGCTCGCCGCTGAACAGGAACGTCCCGAGCAGCGAGCGCAGTTGCTGCTCGGGCGTGTCCGGCGCGGCGTGCCGCACGTTGGCCCAGACACTCGCCTGGTGGTCGAGCGTCTCGTGCTCCTGCGCGTAGTAGCCGATCCGCAGCCCGTGACCGGGCACGACCGAGCCCGAGTCCGGCGTCTCCATACCGCCGAGCAGGCGCAGCAGCGTGGTCTTGCCGGCGCCGTTGAGGCCCAGCACGACCACCCGGCTGCCGCGGTCGATCGCGAGGTCGACCCCGGTGAAGACCTCCAGCGAGCCGTAGCTCTTCGACAGACCCGCCGCGGTGAGCGGGGTCTTGCCGCACGGCGCGGGCTCCGGGAAGCGGATCTTGGCGACCTTGTCCGCCTGGCGGACCTCCTCGAGCCCGGACAACAGGCGCTCGGCGCGCCGAGCCATGTTCTGCGCGGCCACCGCCTTGGTCGCCTTGGCGCGCATCTTGTCCGCCTGCGCCTGCAGCGCGGACGCCTTCTTCTCCGCGTTGGCCCGCTCGCGGCGGCGGCGCTTCTCGTCGGCGGCGCGCGCGTCGAGGTAGCGCTGCCAGCCCATGTTGTAGAGGTCGACCTGGCCGCGCATGGCGTCGAGGAACCAGACCTTGTTGACCACGTCGGCGAGCAGCTCCACGTCATGGCTGATCACGACGAGGCCGCCGTGGTGTGACTTGAGGAAGCCGCGCAGCCAGGTGATCGAGTCGGCGTCGAGGTGGTTGGTCGGCTCGTCGAGCAGCAGCGTCGTGCCCGATCCGTTGCCGCCACCGGACTCCGCGGCGGCGAACAGGATCCGGGACAGCTCGACGCGGCGGCGCTGGCCGCCCGAGAGCGTCGCGAGCGGCTGGCCGAGCACGCGGTCGGCGAGCCCGAGGTTGGCGCAGATCCGGGCGGCCTCGCTCTCCGCCGCGTAGCCGCCGAGCGCGGCGAACCGCTCCTCGAGCCGGCCGTAGCGGCGGACCTCGCGGTCGCGGCGGCCCTCGTCGGCGTGCTCGGACATCGCCGACTGCGCCTTCTCCATGTCACGCAGCAGCTGGTCGAGGCCGCGCGCGGAGAGCACCCGGTCCTTGGCGGTGACCGAGAGGTTGCCCTCGCGCGGATCCTGGGGAAGGTAGCCGAGCGCGCCCGCACGGCGCAGGTCGCCCGCGTACGGATCGGCCTCACCGGCGAGCACCCGCAGGGTCGTGGTCTTGCCGGCGCCGTTGCGGCCGACGAGGCCGATCCGGTCACCGGGCTGAATGCGCAGGGTCGCGTCGGAGAGCAGGATGCGCGTGCCGGCGCGCAGTTCGAGATCGGTGACGGTGATCATGCGGAGACTCCGTGAGATGGTGATGGCAGGCCTCGTCGGCTCGCCGGTCATGACCGGCGAGCACGCCTGCGGCCTAGTCCGTACGAATCACCACGTCGCCGAGTCTACGGGTAGCCGGCAACCGAGATTGGTGACCCTGGCCTCGCGCCGATGCGCGCTAAGCATCCGCTTAGCTAGAGTCTTGGCCCATGACACCGCCTACGACACCGGACTTCCACGGCAAGGTCGCGCTGGTCACTGGTGCCAGCCGCGGCATCGGACATGCGATCGCGGCCGAGCTGGCCCGCGGTGGGGCGGCGGTGACGATCTCGTCCCGCAAGCCGGACCAGATCGAGGCGGCGGCCGGTGAGCTGCGCGCCGAGGTACCGGACGCGAAGGTGCTCGCGGTCCCCGCGAACACCGGCCGCGACGAGGACCGCGAGGAGGTCGTGCGGCGCACGATGGAGGAGTTCGGCCGGCTCGACATACTGATCAACAACACCGGCATCAACCCCACCTACGGTCCGCTGGCGGAGGCCGACCTGGCGGCGGTGCGCAAGATCTTCGACGTGAACGTGGTCGGCGCTCTCGGCTTCGTGCAGCTGGTGCTGAAGGCGTGGATGGCCGAGCACGGCGGCTCGATCGTCAACATCGCGTCTGTGGCCGGGCTGCGCTCGTCCGGGGTGATCTCCGCGTACGGCGCGAGCAAGGCCGCGCTGATCCGGCTGACCGAGGAGCTGGCCTGGCAGCTCGGGCCCGGCGTGCGGGTCAACGCCGTGGCACCGGCGGTGGTGAAGACCAAGTTCGCCGAGATGCTCTACAACGAGCGCGAGGAGCAGGCGGCGAGCGCCTACCCGATGAAGCGCCTCGGCCACCCGGAGGACGTGGCCCGGATCGTCGCGTTCCTGGCGTCGGACCGGGCGCAGTGGATCACCGGCGAGACCGTCCGGGTCGACGGCGGCCTGCTCGCCACCGGCACGCTCGGCTGACTCAGACCAGTGCGGCGAGCGCCGCGACCGACCTGTGCAGGTCCGCGCGAACGGCCCGCCCGATCACCCTGCCCACCGGCCCGAAGACGGGCGGCCCGGTGACCTCCGCGTCGATCGTGACCGTCGACTCGCCACCGTCGCCGCGGACGCGGAGCTCCAACGCGATCCGCACGCCACCCACGCCGCGGCCGGAGATCGTCAGGCCGTGGGGCGGCGCGTAGCGATCGACGTGCCATCGGACGCGGTTGCGCAGACCCAGCACCGTCACCACCGACGTCAGGTCCGTCCCCGCGGTGATCTCCGCCGGCACGTCGCCGCGCCAGCCCTCGTGCAGGGTCAGCCACTCGCCGAAGCGGGACAGGTCGGCCGCGGTGGCCCAGGTCCGGTCCGGCGGCGCCGGCACCGGCCCGGACGCGTGCACCTTGGCCACGACGCCCTCCTACGGGTCCCGCACCACGATCTCGACGCAGCGCGCCCGCCGGGCCGCGTCGTCGAGGACCGTGCGCCGTGGCTCGGGCACGTCGAGCACCCGCGGCTCGGCGAGCGCGAACAGCCGCCCGAGTCGAGAATCGGCGCGTAGGCCCTCGAGCGCCCGCTGGTCGCCGCCGAGCACCACGGCGTCCAGTTCGGACAGTCGGGGCACCAGCACCTCCGCCGCGTCGTCGGCGGCCGCCCGCAGCGCCACCCGCGCCTGCCCCTCGCGCCGCCGGGCGAACCGGTGCTGCGACCACCCGCCCGCGGCGCTGCGCCCGTGCACCAGCCGCCGGTCGGTTCGCGACGCCTCCACCACGCCGTCGCGCGCCACGCCGACGCTGTGCCCACCCAGCCGCACGAGCAGCAGCCCGATCCGCCGCGGCGCGTGCAGGTGCTCGACGAGCGCCTCGACGGCGAGCCCGTCGAACGAACCGGTGGACGCGAGCGGCCCGAACGGCACCGCGCACGTCGCGGTCGCGCCGTCGACCGCGGTGACGAGCACCGAGCTCGGCTCGCGGACGGTGCCGGCCACTCCCCCGTGCCGGGCGGCGAACCGGTCGTACCAGCCGGCCACCCGCTCCGGCTCGACCTCGACCGCGCGCCCACCGCCGGCCACCGTCCTCGCTCTGCCCACCCGCAGACCGTAACGCGAGCGCCGCGCTGTGAGCGGGAGCGACGGAGCGTTCGCCGTCTGGACTGAGGAGCGCGCGCAGGCGCGCCAGCGCCGAGCACGTGAGGAGGGAAGACGGCGAGTAGCGCAGGAACGAAGCGAACCATTCAACACCGTGAGCGGGAGCGACGCAGCGTTCGCCGTCTGGACCGACGATCGCGCGCAGGCGCGCCAGCGCCGAGCACGTGAGGAGGGAAGACGGCGAGTAGCGCAGGAACGAAGCGAACCATTCAACACCGTGAGCGGGAGCGACGGAGCGTTCGCCGTCTGGACTGAGGAGCGCGCGCAGGCGCGCCAGCGCCGAGCACGTGAGGAGGGAAGACGGCGAGTAGCGCAGGAACGAAGCGAACCATCAGCACGGTCCGGCCGCCACCGGCGACTACGGCGGCGGCCGGACCGTCAGGACGTCACGGCGTGACGTACCCGTTGATGTGCAGGGAAACCGCCCGGATCGAGCCGGTGTCGGCGCCGACGAGGTCGAACGCGCGCAACGTCCAGTCGCCGTCCGCCGGGCCGCGCAGGCCGCCCAGCGGGTCGTTCGGCTGCCAGGTTCCGGTGAACGGCGCCTGGCTGGACGTCACCGACGTGAACGGGTTCTCCGCCGCGTCGGCGAACACGACCTGGCACATGTTGTTCCCGCCGCCGCCGGAGCCGCTGAACACGGTCGCGCTGGCACCGGTCGGCGAGGTCAGGATGCCGACCAGGTCACCGACGAACGTGTGGTCCAGGCCGACCGTGGTCGACCCCGCCGTCGTGTCGCACGTCGCCCCGTCGACCGAGAACGTGACCTTCGACGCCGGCCCCATGCCGCTGACCGGGATCGTCACGCTCGCGCCCACGGTGCTGGCGTCGGGGATCGCCACCGGTGCACCCGCATACGCGAAGTCCACAGTGGTCGGTGACGGCTCGCCCACGTCGACCGAGAAGCTCGCGGTGCTCGGCGAGTAGGCCCCGGCGAACGTGACCCGGCTGTTCAGCACCAGCGGGACGCCCACCTGGTGCGTGGCCGGCACGGTGACCTGGAAGGTCCGGACCGCCGTGTCGCCCTTCTCGATCGTGCCGTACGACTGCGCCCGCGGGCTGACGGTCACGCCCGACGTCGGGCTGGTCAGCACCACGCTCGTCGACACCGAGGTGGCGTCGCCGAGGTTGGTCACCGGCAGCGCGACCGTCGCGGTGTCACCCGGGTTCAGGAACTCGCCGCCGCCCGGCGGCGTGATCTTGGGCGACTGCGCCCGTGCCAGCGGCTGCGGGCTCGCCCCGGTGAACCCCAGCACCCGGTCGGCCAGCACCACGCCGTGCCCGCTGCGCCCGTCCACGCCCGGCTCGGCGATGTCGATCGCCGTGCTGGTCAGCGCCTCACGCACCTCGGCCGGGTCGATGCCGGGGTTGCCGGACAGGACCAGACCGGCGATCGCCGCCGCGTGCGGGGCGGCCGCCGAGGTGCCGAAGAACGGTTCGAAACCGGGCACGCTGGTGAACACGCCGTCCGCGGCGGTGATGTCCGGCTTCTGCCGCACCTCGCCACCGGTAGAGCTGACGTCGCCCGGCGTGATCGGCGTGCCGTCCGCCTCGTAGAAGACCTTGCGCGGACCGTCGGAGGTGAACCGCTCGAGCGCCGAATCGGCGTCGAAGGCGTCCGGGAACGGGCCCCGCGGGTTCGGCGGGTCGCCCGGCTCGAGGTCGAACGGCAGTGGGTCGTTCGCCGGCGCCGCGGCCACGCTGAACGCGCCTCGCGCGGCCGAGTGGCCGAACGTGACACCCGGGGTGTTGAACGCCTTGAGCCCGTCGGCCGAGTCGGAGAACCGGCCGCGCAGCGCCGAGAGCGACAGGTACCGGTCGGCACCGGCGAACTTCACGACCGCCAGCCGCAGCCCGCTGCCGCCGAACAGCGGCGTGTCCACCCGCTCATGGGCGTCCTGGGTGCCGGTCTGGAAGTCCTGGCTCATCGAGACCACGTTTCCGTTGCGGTCCAACAGGTACAGGTCGTAGTCGTTACCCGATCCGCCGATCGGGTCCGACCAGTTCAGCAGGACCGGCACGCCCGCGGACGAGGCGTCCGAGATCGGCTGGAACACCTGGGTGCGCTCAGACGGGTCGAAGTCGTGCGCGTACCCGGCGAACTTGCCGATCACCTGGCCGGAGTTGACGAAGTCGCCCTCCCAGTGCGCGGCGGTGCCGTCGACGGTGTTGCCTTCGTTGCCCGCCGAGGAGAAGTACAGCGCCCCGTCGGCGATCACGTCGTTCACGGCCTGGGCGATGATCCAGTCCTGGAACGGCGCCTCCCGGAAGTAGATGATGTCGTCGACGATGATGTCGCAGTCCAGTTCGAAGCGCAGCGCACGGATGTTGTCCGCGAAGCTGGCGTCGCCGTTGAACGCGGTCGCGAACCCGAGCGACGCGCTGGGCGCCACGTCGTGGATGATCTCCAGCATCGCGGTGCCCTCGTCGCCACCGCCCGCCTGCGTGGGCAGCACGTCGACGTCCGGCAGCTCACCGGCGGCCTGCGACGCGGCCAGCGAGTCGACCCCGTCGGACAGCGCGCAGATCTTCACGCCCACACCGGTGACGCCGACCTGCTCGCGCGAGGTGTCCGCGTTGTGCGTGCGGTCGCCCTCGCTGTTGACCGGCCCGGCGCGGTCCTCCAGCGCCGCCCGGGTGCTCGCCGCGATCCGGGCTGCCTTGTCCTGTTTGGACTCGGGCTTCGCCGGCGCGGCGCCGCGGTCGAGCTCGCGCGCGGTCATGGCGCCGCCCGCCACCTCGATCTTCCGGACGTCCTTGCGCGCGGCGATCGTGTTGATCGCCGACAGCGGCAGGTCGGCCCGGATCGTTCCGTACCGAGTGGACACCGACTTGAGCGTGGCGCCCGCGTTGGTGAGCGCCTTGCGCAGGTCGTTCGACACCGTGGCACGAATGTCGACCATGGTCTCGCCGCCGCTGACCTTGACGCCGCTCTGCAGCCGCGGCACCGCGCTCGTCGCCGCCGCGCCGGCGCGCGCGGTCAGCTCGACGAGTAGCTTGCTGTCCACTTTGGTCTGATTCTTGCTGGCGCGCTTCTTGATGTCCTGCAGGGCGCCGATCTGCCTGGCGGCGTTGTCCGCGGCCGATACCTTCTGGTCCTCGGGCGCTGGCGCGGCGGCCGCCGGACTCGCCAGCCCGACGACGGTGAGCAGGCAGGCCGCTGATGTCAACAGGACTCGGGATCTTCGTGATGCGTGTGCAGGTTTACGCACGGATCGTCCTCCGCGAATCGGCCGTGCCCCGACACACGGACAGCCCAACCGGGTACTCCCGGCCGGGCCAACCTATGGTTCGGTGCTTTCCGACACAGCGGCCATTTGGCTCAACCGCGCCAGGATCGTGTTACCAATTGCCGGCTGTTAACGACTCACAGGACGAACGCGTCCGACCACGGTTGTGCGCTGCGCCCGGCGAGGGCGTCGAGGAGCGTGGCCGCCTGACTGTCCGTGAGCGACGCGACGAAGTCGATCACCGCCCGTCCCCGAGCCAGTTCCCGGATGCCGGCCGCGCCCTGCGGCGGCTCGCCTACCGCACCGACCAAAGTGGACACATCCGTGGCGGCGAGCGTGCCGTACTCGTGCTCGGCGAGCATGACCAGGTCCTGCAGCCTGCGCGGCAACCGGTTCGACTCGTACCGGTCGGTCAGCCACTGCTCGAGGGCCTGGACGAGCGAGGCGAGCAGCAGCGCCTGGCCGCGCTGGTGCAGGGCGAGGTCCGGGCGGAGCAGCACGAACCGCCGGTGCACGAACTTGAGCACCTGCACCTCGTGCCACTGCGCGGGTGCCAGCTGCACGTGCCCGGAGCGGGTCGGCGGCTCGGGCACGACGCGCATGTCGGTGGCGAACCGCACGGTCCACCCGGCGGAGAACGTGCCGACGGCCTGCTCGGACTCGACCGAGCCGTCGAACGGGGTGGCGAGCAGGGTGTCGACGAGCTCGGTGCGCACCCGGGACACGGCGGCGACGAACGCGTCGTCGTCGACGATCCACGAGTCACGGCGGTGCAGGCGGCGGCGCAGGATTTCCAGCGAGTAGCCGGGCCGTCTCGAGTGCCTGGTCAGCAGCTCGTCGTCCAGCTCCGCGAGCTCGAGCGCGCCGGTGAGCCAGCGGCCGAGCTCGGCGGCGACCGGGGCGTGCTGCAGGACGCCGATGCGGTGGAAGTCCTCGAGGTCGTGGATGGCGTAGGCGATGTCGTCGGCGGTGTCCATGATCGACGCCTCGACGGTCTGCTGCCAGCTCGCGAGCCGGCCGAACGGCTCGCGCGCCTGGACCAGGTCGTCGAGCTCGGTGACGTAGACGGAGAACTTGCTCGACCCGGTGTGTGGCTCGTCGGCCGGCTCGGACGCGCCGCGCGGCGGGTCGGGCAGGTCGCGCGGGTGCGGCACGGGGTGTGAACGGCGGGTCCACGGGTACTTCAGCATCGCGGCGCGCACCGCGGCGGTGAGGTCGAGCCCGACCGCGCCGGGCCCGCCGGTGTCGGTGGTGGTGACGATGCGCAGGCTCTGGGCGTTGCCCTCGAACCCGTCGGGCAGGCCGAACCGGTGCCGTGCGAGCCGGTCGAGCTCCTGCTCGCCGAGGTGGCCGAACGGCGGGTGGCCGAGGTCGTGGGCGAGCGCGGCGGCCTCGACGACGTCAGGGTCACAGCCGCCGAGCTCGTCGAGCAGCGGGCCGTGGCGCGGGTCGGTGGCGATCCGCTCGGCGATGGCACGCGCGACCTGAGCGACCTTGAGACTGTGGGTGAGCCGGTTGTGCAGCAGCCCGGAGCCGCTGACGCTGACGACCTGGGTGACGCCGCCGAGGCGGGCGAAGAAGGGCGACGCCACGATCCGGTCGCGGTCGGCGCGGAACGGGCTGGCGGCGAGGTCGCCGGACTCGCTCGCCGATCGCCGTGCCTCGCGCCCCTCGCCCATGCCCGTTGACCCTACTGTGCTGGGATCTTTCCCGTGACGAGCGGCGAGGCGGATGTCGTGGTGGCCGGGGCGGGTCCGGCGGGCCGGGCGGTCGCGCGGGCGTGCGCGCTGCGCGGCCTGCGCACGGTGCTCGTGGCGCCGCGACCGTCCGCGCCCTGGCCGGCGACGTACGGCATGTGGCTCGACGAGGCGGCGCTGCTGCCGCCGGGGGCCGGGTACGTGGTGGCCCGGGCCCGGGTGGTCGCCGGCTCGGCGCGGTGGCTGGCTCGGGAGTACGCGGTGCTGGACAACCCGTCGGTGCGGGCCGCGCTCACGCACCCGGACGTCGAGGTGCGCACGGGCCGGCTGGGGGACGTCGACGCCCCCGTGCTGATCGACGCGACCGGCGCCCGCCCCACCGGTGGGGCCGAGCAGACGGCGTTCGGGGTCCGGGTGCCGGCGCACGTCGCCTCGCCGATCGTCGGGCAGGGTGAGGCGGTGTTCATGGACTGGCGGCAGCCGCTGCCAGGTCCCGCGACGTTCCTCTACGCCGTCCCGCTGCCAGACGGCCGCGTGCTGTTGGAGGAGACCTCGCTCGCGAGCCGGCCGGGCCTGCCGTTCGCGGAGCTGCGCCGGCGCCTGCTGGCCCGCCTGGCCGGACACGGCATCGACCCCGATGACGCCGAGGTGGAGCGGGTACGCATCCCCCTGGACTCGCCGCCCGCCGCCCCGGACCTGCCCGGGCCACCGCTGCCGCCGGGCTCGCGCGCGCACGTGCGGTGCCCCACCCCCACCCGTTCCCGGGGGGCGCCCCTGAGGCCATTCTATCGGGGGTGGGGGACCAAATCGGGGCGTGCGGGCGGGTTGTGGACAACTTCGGGCCGCGAGTGGCGCGTCGTGCCGTTCGGGGCGGCGGCCGGACTCACACATCCCGCCACCGGGTACGGCATCGCCGACGCGTTGCGGCTCGCGCCCGGGGTGGCCGAGGCGATCGCCACCGGAGGCGCCGCGGCGGCCCGGCGGGTGGTGTGGTCGGCCCGGGCCCGGGCGGTACACCGGCTGCGCCGCACGGGGCTGCGTACGCTGCTCGCCCTCGCGCCGGAGCAGGCCGAGGAGTTCTTCACGCTGTTCTTCGCGCTCCCGCCCGGACTTCAGCACGCGTACCTGTCCGGCCGTGCGGATCTCGCCGCCACCACGGCGGCGATGGCCCGCCTCTTCCGCGCGGCCCCGTGGCCGCTGCGCCGGACGATGCTCGGCGTTCCGGCGCGCCGGACCCCGGCGGCGAAACGAACAGTGCGATGAGCACGCCGGCATAGACTCGGCCAATGCAGCGCTACTCACCCGGCCAGGTCGCCGAACGGACGGGGTTCAGCATCGACACCCTGCGCTACTACGAGCGGATCGGCCTGCTCGACGACATCGAACGCAACCCGGGCGGCCAGCGGGTGTTCACCGAGGACGACGTGTCCTGGCTGATGATCCTGCGCTGCCTGCGCGAGACCGGGATGCCGATCCAGCGCATGGTCCGCTTCGCCGAGCTGGCGCGCGACGGCGAGTCGACCATCCCGGACCGGATCGAGCTGCTGGAGGAACACGACCGCGACGTCGACGCGAAGATCGCGCAGCTGCGCGAGGAGCAGGAGCACATCCGCGGGAAGATCGGGTACTACCGGGGCGTGCTACGCGACCGGAGCGCCAGCCCGGCGTGACGAGCTGGTGCGGTGGCGCTAGATCGTGAAGCCGAGCGCGCGCAGCTGCTCGCGGCCGTCGTCGGTGATCTTCTCCGGGCCCCACGGAGGCATCCAGACCCAGTTGATCCGGAAGTCACCCACGAGGCCGCCGCCGGGGCCGGCGGTCAGCGCCGCGCGCGTCTGGTCCTCGATCACGTCGGTCAGCGGGCAGGCCGCGGACGTCAGCGTCATGTCCAGAGTCGCGGTGTTGTCCTCCTCGATCCTGATGTCGTACACCAGGCCGAGATCCACGACGTTGATGCCGAGCTCGGGGTCGACGACGTCCCGCATGGCCTCCTCGACGTCCTCGATCGCGGCCACGTCCGCATTGGGCGCGGGTGGCTCGGGCAGCGACTCCACGCCCCGCTCCATGTTCTCGACCTCACTCATGATGCTCCCTCGCAGGCTCGGTCGCGCTCGCCCTGTATTTGATGATTCGCTCCGCAAGCTCCGCTCATCGGACAGCACCTCCATCGGCCCGGGCCACGGCGTCCTTGAACGCCATCCATCCGAGCAGCGCACACTTCACACGGGCCGGGTACTTCGCGACGCCGGCGAACGCGACGCCGTCCTCCAGCATGTCCTCGTCCGGCTCGACCTGGCCGCGGCCCTGCACCATGGTCACGAAAGCGTCCATCGTGGACAGTGCCTCCCCGACCGACCGGCCGGTCACCAGGTCGGTGAGCACCGACGTCGACGCCTGGCTGATCGAGCAACCCTGCCCCTCGTAGGACACGTCCTTGACCTTGTCATCGGTGAGGGCGACCCGCAGCGTCACCTCGTCCCCGCAGGTCGGGTTGACCTGGAAGGACTCGGCGTCGTACGGCTCACGCAGGCCGCGCCCGTGCGGGTTCTTGTAGTGGTCCAGGATGATCTCCTGGTACATCGACTCGAGGTTCACCCGGCCCGCCTCTCCGGCTTCATCCGAAGACCTTCTTCACGTGCGCCAGTCCCGCCACCAACGCGTCCACCTCGGCGGTGGTGTTGTACAGGTAGAACGACGCCCTCGTGGTCGCCGCAATTCCGTAGCGCACGACGGCCGGCCGCGCGCAGTGGTGGCCGACCCGCACGGCGACGCCCAGGTCGTCCAGGACCTGGCCGACATCGTGCGGGTGGATGCCCTCGACGGAGAACGACACCTCCGCGACGCGCCCCTCGGCGGTGTTCGGCCCGATGATCCGCACGCCATCCACGTCGGCCAGCGCGGCCAGCACGTACGTCGTCAGCTCGTGCTCGTGCGCGGCGATGGCCGGCATGCCGACCGCGGTGAGGTAGTCGACCGCGGCGCCGAGCCCGACCGCCTCCGCGATCGGCGGGGTGCCGGCCTCGAACTTGTGCGGCGGCGGGGCGAACGTCGACCCCTCCATCGTCACCAGCTCGATCATCTCGCCGCCGCCGAGGAACGGGGGCAGCTCGGCCAACAGCGGCAGCCGGCCCCACAGCACGCCGATCCCGGTCGGGCCGAGCATCTTGTGCCCGGTGAAGGCGACGAAGTCCGCACCGAGCGCGTCGACGTCGAGCGGCAGGTGCGGCGCGGACTGCGACGCGTCCAGCAGCACCAGGGCACCGACCTCGCGGGCGCGGGCGATGACCCGCTCGACCGGGTTGATGGTGCCGAGCAGGTTCGACACGTGCACCATCGACACGATCTTCGTCCGCTCGGTGACCACGGAGT
Organism: Actinophytocola sp.; assembly: GCF_050699935.1. Classification (NCBI taxonomy): domain Bacteria; kingdom Bacillati; phylum Actinomycetota; class Actinomycetes; order Pseudonocardiales; family Pseudonocardiaceae; genus Actinophytocola; species Actinophytocola sp. Next base: position 29,474 of record NZ_JBOHGB010000045.1, on the reverse strand, counting down.
CCAGAGTGGACAGATCGAGCCGGCCGTCGTCGGTGATCCGGAACCACTTCAGGGACGCGCCGGTCCGCTGCGCGAGCTGGTGCCACGGCACGATGTTCGAGTGGTGCTCCATCTCGGTGATGACGATCTCGTCGCCAGGGCCGACCCGGTAGCCGGGCCCGGCGTCGCCGAGCACCCGGGCCACCAGGTTCATGGCCTCGGAGGAGTTCTTGGTGAACACCACCTCGTCACGGCTGGGCGCGCCGATGAACTGCGCGACCTTGTCCCGGGCGCCCTCGTACAGCGCCGTGGCCTCCTCGGCCAGCGTGTGGATGCCGCGGTGCACGTTGGCGTTGTGCTTCTCGTAGTACTCGACCAGCGCGTCGAGCACCTGGCGCGGCTTCTGCGAGGTGGCCGCGTTGTCCAGGTACACCAGCGGCTTGTCGCCGTGCACGAGCCGGGACAGGATCGGGAAGTCCTTGCGGATCGTCTCGACATCCAGTGGCGTGGTGGTGGTCATCCGGGAACCCTCGATTCTCAGCCGATGCCGGCCGGCTCCTGCTTGCCGGTGAACCGCACGTAGCCGTGCTCCTCGAGCTGCTCGGCCAGCTCGGAGCCACCGGACTCGACGATCCTTCCCCCACTGAAGACGTGCACGACATCAGGGGTGATGTGGCGCAGGATTCGGGTGTAGTGGGTGATCAGCATGATGCCGACCTCGCCGCCCGCCTTGACCCGGCCGATGCCCTCGGACACGACGCGCAGGGCATCCACGTCGAGGCCGGAGTCGGTCTCGTCGAGGATCGCGATCTTGGGCTTGAGCAGCGCCAGCTGCAGGATCTCGTGCCGCTTCTTCTCGCCTCCCGAGAAGCCCTCGTTCACGCTGCGGTCGGCGAAGGCGGGGTCGATGTCGAGGTCGGACATCGCCGTCTTGACCTCCTTGACCCAGTGCCGCAGCTTCGGCGCCTCGCCGCGCACTGCGGTGGCCGCGGTGCGCAGGAAGTTCGACATGGACACGCCGGGCACCTCGACGGGGTACTGCATGGCGAGGAACAGGCCGGCCCGGGCGCGCTCGTCGACGGTCATCGACAGCACGTCCTCGCCGTCCAACAGCACCTCGCCGGAGGTCACCTCGTACTTGGGGTGCCCGGCGACCGCGTAGGACAGCGTGGACTTGCCGGACCCGTTCGGGCCCATGATGGCGTGCGTCTCGCCCGCCCTGATGGTCAGGTCGACCCCGGACAGGATCTCCTTCTTCGTCTCGTCGGTGTTGACCGAAACGTGCAGACCCTTGATCTCCAGCGTGGCCATCTCTCGTGTTGCTCCTCAGTAGTTCTTGGTGGTGGTGACGTCCACGTGGACCTCACCGTCGCGGATCTCGACGGCGAACACGTCGACGGGCTCGGTGGCCGGAGGCGACGACGGCGCGCCGGTGCGCAGGTCGAAGCAGGAACCGTGCAGCCAGCACTCGATGCCCTTGGGCGTCACCTCGCCCTCGGACAGCGCCAGCTCCGCGTGCGAGCACTCGTCGCGCAGCGCGTGCACCGTGTCGCCCTGGCGCACCAGCACGAGCTCCACGTCGTCGACCTCGACGGCGAACGGCTTGCCGTCGTCGAGGTCGGACAGTGCACACGCGCGCATCATGCGCCGACCGCCTCGAGCTCTTCCTCGATGGCCGCCTCAAGGCGGTCCCGGATCTCCGGGACGGCAATCTTCATCAGCAGCTCGTGGAAGAAGCCCCGCACGACCAGCCGGCGCGCGGCGTCCTCCGGGATGCCGCGGGCCTGCAGGTAGAACAGCTGCTCGTCGTCGAACCGGCCGGTGGCGCTGGCGTGCCCGGCGCCGGCGATCTCGCCGGTCTCGATCTCCAGGTTCGGCACCGAGTCGGCGCGCGCGCCCTCGGTGAGCACCAGGTTCCGGTTCAGCTCGAAGGTCTCGGTGCCCTCGGCGGCCGCCCGGATGAGCACGTCGCCGATCCACACGGTCCGGGCGCCGTCTCCCTGCAGCGCGCCCTTGTAGACCACGTCGGACTTGCAGTTCGGCTCGGCGTGGTCGGCGAACGTGCGCAGCTCGATGTGCTGCCCAGCGTCGGCGAAGTACAGCCCGTTGAGCTGGGCGTCGCCGCCCGGCCCCGCGAACACGACGGTCGGGCTGACCCGGACCAGGTCGCCGCCGAGTGCCACGAGGTGGTGCTTGAGCGTCGCGTCCCGGCCGAGCCTGGCGTGGTGCGCGCAGACCTGCACCGCGTCATCGGCCCAGTCGTGCACGCTGACCACGGTGAGCCGCGCGCCGTGGCCGACGACGAGCTCGACGTTGTCCGCGACGGTGCCGCTGCCCCGGTGATCGACCACGACCACGGCCTCGGCGAACGGCTCGGCGCGAACCTGCAGGTGCCCGTAGGCGACCTGGCCCTCTCCCGGCCCGGTGACCGTCACCGTCGTGGTGGCCGACGTCCGGGTCTCCTTGGGCACGGTCACGACCGTGGCCTTCGGGAACGAGCTGTAGGCCTGTGCGGCGATCCGGTCACCGGGGGTGCCCGCGGCGCCGAGCCGCTCATCGTCCCGGCCGACCGTCTCGACGATGACCTCGGGCGCGGCGTCGACGTCGACCGTCAGCTCGCCGGTGGCGATCGCGGTGCCGTCGTGCAGTCCGCGGAGGCGCTTCATCGGCGTGAAGCGCCAGATCTCCTCCCGGCCACCCGGGACCTCGAACGCCTCGACGTCGAAGGCGGAGAACCGCTCGGCGCGGGACGCCTCCGGGACCACCGCACCATGGGAGTGCGGTGTCTGTGCGACGGTTGTCATCTAGCCGACGGCCCCTTCCATCTGCAGCTCGATGAGCCGGTTGAGCTCGAGCGCGTACTCCATCGGCAGCTCACGCGCGATCGGCTCGACGAAGCCGCGGACCACCATCGCCATCGCCTCGTCCTCGGTCAGGCCCCGGGACATGAGGTAGAACAGCTGGTTCTCGCTGACCTTGGACACCGTCGCCTCGTGGCCCATCGACACGTCGTCCGTGCGGATGTCCACGTACGGGTAGGTGTCGCTGCGGCTGATCTGGTCGACCAGCAGCGCGTCGCACTTCACCGTGGACTTCGAGTGGTGGGCGCGTTTCGCGACCTTCACCAGACCCCGGTAGGAAGTCCGGCCGCCGCCGCGGGCCACCGACTTGGACACGATCGTCGAGGACGTGTGCGGCGCCAGGTGCTCCATCTTCGCGCCCGCGTCCTGGTGCTGGCCCTCGCCCGCGAACGCGATCGAGAGGACCTCGCCCTTGGCGTGCTCGCCCATCAGGAACACCGACGGGTACTTCATCGTGACCTTGGAGCCGATGTTGCCGTCGATCCACTCCATGGTCGCGCCCTCTTCGGCCTTCGCGCGCTTGGTGACCAGGTTGTAGACGTTGTTCGACCAGTTCTGGATGGTCGTGTACCGGCAGCGGCCGCCCTTCTTCACGATGATCTCGACGACCGCCGAGTGCAGCGAGTCCGACGAGTAGATCGGTGCGGTGCAGCCCTCGACGTAGTGCACGTAGGCGCCCTCGTCGACGATGATCAGCGTCCGCTCGAACTGGCCCATGTTCTCGGTGTTGATCCGGAAGTAGGCCTGCAGCGGGATCTCGACGTGCACGCCCGGCGGCACGTAGATGAACGAGCCGCCGGACCACACGGCGCCGTTGAGCGCGGAGAACTTGTTGTCCCCGTGCGGGATGACCGAGCCGTAGTACTCCTCGAACAGCTCCGGGTGCTCCCGCAGCGCCGTGTCGGTGTCGAGGAAGATCACGCCCTGCTTCTCGAGCTCCTCGTTGATCTTGTGATAAACCACCTCGGACTCATACTGCGCGGCGACGCCCGCGACGAGGCGCTGCTTCTCCGCCTCCGGGATGCCGAGCTTGTCGTAGGTGTTCTTGATGTCCTCGGGGAGGTCCTCCCAGCTCGCGGCCTGCTGCTCGGTCGAGCGCACGAAGTACTTGATCGTGTCGAAGTGGATGCCGGACAGGTCCGCGCCCCAGTTGGGCATCGGCTTGCGGTCGAACAGTCGCAGCGCCTTGAGTCGGGACTCACGCATCCACTCCGGCTCGCCCTTCTTATCGGAGATGTCCCTGACGACGGCTTCGGACAGGCCGCGCTGGGCGCTCGCGCCGGCGACGTCGGAGTCGGCCCAGCCGAACTGGTACTTGCCCATGGAGGCAAGCGTCTCCTCCTGGGTCAGCGGCGGCGAACCCGCGCGTTCCGGGGCGGTGGTCATGAAGGCGTCCCTTCGGTCGTGGTGGGAGCGGTCTGGTTCGGGTCGGTCGGATTCGACCCGGTCGCGCCCGGCCCGGCGGGTTCGGTGCCGCCGAGCGGTACGTGTGTGGTGCACACGGCGTCGCCGCGTGCGATGGTCGCGAGCCGCTGCACGTGGGTGCCGAGCAGGTCGGCGAACGCCGCCGTCTCGACCTCGCACAGCTGGGGGAACTCCGCCGCGACGTGGGCGACCGGGCAGTGGTGCTGGCAGAGCTGCTCCCCTGTCCCGACGCGCCGCGTCGACGCAGCGTATCCCTCCCGCGTGAGCGCGGCCGCGAGAGCCTTGGTCCGGTCCGCGACCTCGTGTTGTGCGGCCACCGCGGCGCGGTGCCGGTCGACCAGCGTGGCCGCCCGGCGCTGCGCGAAGGCACGCACGGCGGTCTCGCCGCCGCCCTCGGCGACGAACCGGATGGCCGCGATGGCCAAGTCGTCGTAGGCGTGGCCGAAGCGTGCCCGGCCGGTCTCGGTGAGCAGCCAGAGCTTGGCCGGCCGCCCGCGCCCGCGCTGGCCGCGGCGGGGGGCGTCGCGGAACTCGGCCTCCCCGTTGGCGACCAGCACGTCGAGGTGCCGGCGCACGGCGGCGGGACTCAGCCCGAGGGTCTCGGCGACAGCGGCCGTCGTGATCGGCCCTTCCTCCAGCAGCAACCGCGCCACACCATGCCTGGTGCGACCCTCGGCGTGCTGCTCGTTTTTCACAACATCAGTGTGTCGTATTTCGTCGCGGCACGCAAAGACGGGGTCCCGGTGAGGTGAGCGGGGTCACTGCCGGCGCCACTCGATAGTCTTCCCAGCGTGGCGGCGGGTAGCGCGGTGCGTGGGGACGTGGACGAGCAGTCCGGCGCGCCGGCGGCCTCAACCGGCCCACTAGACGAACGCGAGCGCAAGCAGCTCGACGTGGTCCGCCGGTTCGGCACGGTCGGCTCGCTGCTGCTCGCGGTGGGGTCGCTCGGGGCGGGGGCGGCACCGGTGTTCAACCCGGTGTGGAGCCTGCCGCTCTTCAGCCTGTTCAGTCGCATGCCCACGGTGTCCATCGCGCTCGCGTTCACCGGCGTGTTCATGATCGTGCTGGCCTGGCTGGGTCTGGGCCGGCTGTCGCTGCCCGGCCGCGAGCGGATGGTGTCCTCGCCGCAGATGGCTCGCACACTGATCATGTGGACCGCGCCGCTGGTGTTCACGGTCCCGATGTTCTCCAAGGACGTCTACAGCTACCTCGCGCAGAGCGAGATCGCCGCGCGCGGCCTGGACCCGTACACGATCGGCCCGGCCGAGGCGCTCGGCAACGCGGACCCGCTCACCCGCGCGGTGCCGACGATGTGGCGGGACACGCCGTCGCCGTACGGGCCGCTGTTCATCACGATCAGCAAGGGCATCACGTGGGTCACCGGTGACCACGTGGTGATGGGTGTGGGGTTCCACCGGCTGCTGGCGCTCATCGGCTTCGCGATGATCGTGTGGTCGCTGCCGCGGTTGGCCCGGCGGTTCGGCATCAACCCGGTCAGCGCGCTGTGGCTCGGCGCGGCCAACCCCCTCGTGCTGTTCCACCTGGTCGTGGGCGTGCACAACGAGGCGCTCGCGATCGGTCTGATGCTGGTCGGCGTGGAGCTGGCGCTGAAGCGGATGCCCCGGGTCACACCGGACGGGCCGTTCCCGCCGTGGCAGCAGGGCGAGCTGCTCTGGTACGGCATCGGCGCCACGGTGATCACGCTGGGCGCCGCGGTGAAGATCCCGGCGGCGCTGGCGCTGGGCTTCCTCGGCGTGATGATCGCGCGCCGCTGGGGCGGCCGCTGGACGCACCTGCTCAACACGGCCGCGGTCCTGATGGTGCTGTTCCTCTCGGTGCTCACGATCGCGTCGCTGGGCAGCGGGCTGGGCTACGGCTGGGCGACGACGCTGACCACGGCCAACTCCATCAAGAGCTGGATGGCGCCGATGACCGCGCTCGGGTTCGGCGCCGGCGGCCTGGGCATCCTGCTCGGCCTGGGCAACCACATCGACGCGGCGATCATGGTGAGCCGGATGGTCGGCACGCTGATCGGCCCGTTGCTGGCGGCGAAGCTGCTGCTGGACGGCTTCCGGTGGCGGCTGCGCCCGATGATCGGCCTGGGCGCCGCACTCGGCGCGGTGCTGGTGTTCGGCGCGACGGTGCAGCCGTGGTACCTGCTGTGGGCCGCGCTGCCGCTGGCGGTGGCGGCCGGCAACATCCGGTTCCGGACGATGGCCACGGCGATCAGCGCGGCGTTCGCCGTGGCCCTGCCGCCGACCGGGACCACGTTCGACGGGCGTACGTACCAGCTGCCGTACACGTACGTGGCCGCGGCGCTCATCGTCCTGCTCGCGCTGTTCCTGGTCAGACACCACATCCCGGGCCGGCCGCCCAGGGTCGCGTCGTGGTGACGGACGAGAAGAGCACCCGGCGGAGTCGTCTTTCGCTGGGCCTGGCGCTGACGATGGGGCTCTACGTGCTCGTCTCGCCGTTCGTGTTCATCATGGGCGGACTGATGGTGATGGCGAGCGACGCGTGCAGCAGCGACTCCGACCGGCCGATCTGCTCCCCGGCGACACAACAACTGGTCTGGCAGTTGCCCGCTGGCTGCCTGGTCGTCGGGCTGATCATCGGCTGCGTGCTCGGCGGCCGGGCCATCAAACGTGATCGCACCCCGTACCCGTGGATCGTGCTGGCGTGGGCCCTGCCGTTGGTGGCGCTGGTCGTCTCCGCCAACATCGCGAACGCCGAATAGCCGGACAGGAACCTCGGCGACCCGGAATTGTCGGTGCCCTCGCCTAACGTGCGGTGCATGGTCACCTTCACCGAGTCCGACATCCGCTACGTGCTCAGCGAGTACCGGACGCTGGACGAGCTCTGCGAGGGCCGCGCCGAGAGCGTCGCCGAGATCCGTGCGCTGATCGCCGGTGGCCGCTTACCGAAGGCCACCTACGAGCTGCCCTCCGGTGAGGCCCGCTACCCGCCCGACTACTTCGCGCTGGTCGACGAGGCGGGCGGGGTCGACGCGCTGCCCGCGCGTTTCCGTGCCCGGTACCTGGCCGCCGCGGGACCGCCGGCGACCGCCGATGCCGACGAGGACTGGGCGGGCTACCTGAGCGGCCAGTTCGGCGTGTGCCTGCGCTCGGTCACGCCGGAGTCGATGGCGGGGAAGAACAGGCTGGTCCGCCGGATCGAGCAGCTGGTCACCGCGCCCCACGAGGACGATCCCGCGTGGCGCTCGGAGTTACGCACCACGGTGGACGCCCTCGACTCACTCGAGCGGCCGTTCACCGAGTTCGACCGGCAGCGCTGGGGCGATACCAGCCGGATCCGGCACATCGACCGCGTGCGGGAACGGTTCCCGGCCGCGTTCGAGGAGGCTCGCGAGCCGATGGTGGACGCCACGTCATAGCCTTACCGTCGTGAGCGCCAGCACCCCTGTTCCCGCCGTTGACGTGTCGGGACTGGTCAGGCGCTTCGGGGCGACCGTCGCGGTGGACGGGCTGGACCTTCGCCTCGAATCCGGCCAGGTGCTCGCGTTGCTGGGCCCGAACGGCGCGGGGAAGACCACGACGATCGAGATCTGCGAGGGTTTCCGGCGCCGCGACGCGGGTTCGGTGCGCGTGCTCGGCCTCGATCCGGCCACGGACGGCGAGCGGCTGCGCCCACGGATCGGCGTGATGCCGCAGGGCGGTGGCGCGTACCCGGGCGTGCGGGCCGAGGAGATGCTGGCCCTGGTCGCGGCGTGCGCGGCGAACCCGATCGACCCGGCGTGGCTGATCGACGTGCTCGGCCTCGGCTCCGCGCGGCGCACGCCGTACAAGCGGTTGTCGGGCGGCCAGCAGCAGCGGCTGTCGCTGGCGTGCGCGCTGGTGGGCCGCCCGGAGCTGATGTTCCTGGACGAGCCGACGGCTGGCCTGGATCCGCAGGCACGCCGGCTGGTGTGGGAGCTGGTGACCGCGCTGCGGGCGGACGGCGTCTCGGTGCTGCTCACGACGCACGCGATGGAGGAGGCCGAGGAGCTGGCCGACCACGTGGTGATCATCGACCGCGGCCGCGTGGTGGCCGAGGGCAGCCCGCGCCAGCTCACGACCGAGCAGCCGGACGTGGCGCAGCTGCGGTTCCGTGCCCGGCCGGGCATGGACACGAGCAAGCTCTGTGCCGCACTGCCGGCCGGCAGCCGGATCGACGAGCCGACACCGGGCGCGTACCTGCTGTCGGGCAAGGTGGACCCCGAGGTGGTGTCGGCGGTGACCGCGTGGTGCGCGCAGGAGGGCGTGCTGGCCGAGGAGCTGCACGTGGGCCGCCGCAGCCTGGAGGACGTCTTCCTCGACCTGACGGGACGGGAACTGCGCTGATGACCACGTTCCCGGCCGGCACGTTCACCCCGGCACCCGGCCGCGGCCGGGTCGGCCGCATGCTCGCCGTCCACGCGCGGACCGAGGCGCTGCTGACCCTGCGCAACGGCGAGCAGGTCCTGCTGACACTGCTGATCCCGCTCGCGCTCCTGGTCGGCCTGACCGTGCTCGACGTCTTCCCCGTGCCGCAGCCGCGCATCGACTCGGTGGCGCCCCGGATCTTCGCGCTCGCGGTGATGTCGTCCGCGTTCACCGGCCAGGCCATCGCACTCGGGTTCGACCGCCGCTACGGCGTCCTCAAGCGTCTCGCCGCGACCGCGCTCCCCCGCTGGCTGCTGGTCGGCGGCCGCGTGATCGCCGGTGTCGTGATCGTGGCCGTGCAGCTCGTGGTGCTCGGCGTGGTGGCGGTGCTCCTCGGCTGGTCCCCGTCGGCGGCGGGGGTCGGCTGGGCGGTCCTGCTCGTGGTCCTGGGCACCCTCGCCTTCGGCGCGCTGGGCGTCCTGCTCGGCGGCGCCCTGAAGGCCGAGGTCGTGCTGGCGCTGGCGAACATCGTGTGGTTCGTCCTGCTGCTGGCCGGTGGCATCGCGGTCCCGGCGGCCTCGATGCCCGACGCGCTCGGGACCGTCATCGGCCTGCTGCCGTCGGGTGCGCTCGCCGAGGGCCTGCGCGTGGCGCTCGTGGACGGAGAAGCGCCAGGCTGGTCTGCCGTCGCGGTTCTGGCCGGTTGGGGCGCGGTCGCCGCGCTCGTGGCCACGCGCACCACGAAGCTGTCCTGACCGGCACGGGCCGGCACGGGTCCGACCAGGGCCCTCGACCCGGGTTGCCTACGATCGGACGGTGCCGTTCGATTCCGTGAAGGCTCGCGTCGACCGCCTGCCCAGTCCCGGCCGCCGGCTGCAGCTGGGGGTCGCGATCACGGTCGTCGCCACGCAGGCGCTCATCGCGATGACCGGCGCTATCGTGCGGGTCACCGGGTCCGGGCTCGGCTGCCCCACCTGGCCCGAGTGCTTCCCCGGCAGCATGGTGCCGGTCTCGCACCCCGAGTACGCCACGCTCAACCAGTGGATCGAGTACGGCAACCGCCTCTTCACGGGCATCGTCGGGATCGTCGCGGGCGTCGCGCTCGTCCTCGCCGTGCTGAACAAGCCGCGCGACCGGCGCTACCTCCGCCTCGCGGTCGCGATGCCCGTCGGTGTCGTGATCCAGGCCGGGCTCGGCGGGATCACCGTCCGCCTGGACCTCGTCTGGTGGACCGTCGCCATCCATCTCCTCGCGTCCACGGTGATGGTGTGGCTCGCGACGCTGCTCGTGCACGCCGTGCCGCGCGCGGACGCCCGCCCGGGTGCGCGCAGCCGGACCGTCGAGACCTGGCTCTACGTCCAGACCGCGCTCCTCGCCGGGATCCTCGTCACCGGCACCATGGTCACCGGCGCCGGCCCGCACGGCGGCGACCCGCAGACCCCGCGGCTCGGCATCCCGGTCGAGACCCTGGCCCACGTGCACGCGGCGGCCCTCTACACGTTCCTCGGCTCCCTCGTGCTGCTCGGCTTCTGGCTGCGCGGCGTCACGAACCCGCCCTGGCGCCGCTACCAGGTGCTGGTCGGCGTGGTGCTCGCGCAGGGCACCATCGGGTTGGTGCAGTTCTGGACCGGCGTGCCGGAGCTGCTCGTGTCACTGCACGTGCTCGGCGCCATGGCGGTCATCGTCGCCACGGCCTCGCTGTGGTGCGGGGTCCGCGGTGACGGCCGGACGGCGCATCCGCGTACGGACCGGACCGCGACAGTAGCGCCGGAGCCCCAGACGACTTAACGTGGACCACGAGCCTACGGCTACGTAACCGTAGGTTGCGTTGACAGGCCGCGTCCCGGCCAAGTTACGAGGTCGAACACCATCACCGCCACTCTGTCGCCGACGCGCGAAGAACCCCGTCCCCAGTCGAAACCCCTGATCGGTCGCCGGCGCTCGCTGCCGGAGGCGTTCGTCGTCAAGTTGTTCATCCTCATCCCGTTCCTCGCGTTGGTCGCGGCCGTTCCGATGCTGTGGGGGTGGGGGCTCGGCTGGACCGATGTCGGTCTCGCCGCCGCCTTCTACGTGGTCTCCGCTCTCGGCGTGACCGTCGGCTACCACCGCCACTTCACCCACGGCTCCTTCAAGGCGAAGCGCCCGCTGAAGATCGCGCTGGCCGTCGCCGGCGGGCTGGCCTCGCAGGGCTCGGTCATCGCCTGGGTCGCCGACCACCGCCGCCACCACGCCTTCTCCGACCGCGAGGGCGACCCGCACTCCCCCTGGTTGTTCGGCACGTCCGCACGCGCCATCGCGAAGGGCTTCTGGCACTCGCACATGGGCTGGCTCTTCGAACGCGACCAGACCAACGTCGACCGCTTCGCCCCCGACCTGCTCGCCGACCGCGACATCCGCGTGCTGGACCGGCTTTTCATGCCCCTGACCGTGGTCACCCTGGCGCTGCCGGGCGTTCTCGGCGGGCTCATCACGTGGTCGGTGTGGGGTGGGGTCACCGCGCTGTTCTGGGCCGGGTTCGTGCGGGTGGCCTTCCTGCACCACGTGACCTGGTCGGTCAACTCGATCTGCCACATGGTCGGATCGCGGCCGTTCGCGAGCCGGGACAAGGCGGCGAACTTCTGGCCGCTCGCGATCCTTTCCATGGGCGAGTCCTGGCACAACTCCCACCACGCGGACCCGACCGGTGCCCGGCACGGCGTGCTGCGTGGACAGCTCGACATCTCCGCGCGGCTCATCTGGATCTTCGAGAAGCTCGGCTGGGCCACCGCGGTCCGCTGGCCGAGGCCCGAACGGCTCGCCGCGAAAAGGGTGACCGCAGCGGGATAAGGTCCCGTACAGGCCTGGACGAACGCTGGACCAACGCGGAGGACAACGTGGTAGACGCGGTCGTGGTACGCGCCACCGGCGGGCCGGAGATGCTGGAGTTCACGCAGGTCGACGTGCCGGCGCCTGGCCCCGGGGCGCTGCTGGTCGACGTCGCCGCGGCCGGCGTCAACTACCTCGACACCTACCACCGGCGTGGGCTCTACCCGAAGGATCTGCCGTTCACGCCGGGCAACGAGGGCGCGGGCGTGGTGCGCGCGGTCGGCCCGGACGTCACCGACTTCTCGGTCGGCGACCGCGTCGCCTGGGCCGACGTGGCGGGCTCCTACGCGCAGCAGGCCGTGGTGCCGGTCGACAAGGCGTTCGCCGTTCCCGCCGGGATCGACGACGAGGTCGCCGCGGCCGCGATGCTGCAGGGGTTGACCGCCCACTACCTCGTGACGTCGACCTACCCGGTGAAGCCCGGCGACACCGTGCTCGTCCACGCGGCTGCGGGCGGGGTGGGGCTGCTGCTCGTCCAGGCCGCGAAGTCCCGTGGCGGCAAGGTGATCGGCACGGTGTCCACCGCGGAGAAGGAGGAGCTCGCCCGGTCCGCCGGCGCGGACGAGGTCATCCGCTACACCGAGACCGACTTCGCGGCGGAGATCGACCGGATCACCGGCGGCGTGGGCGTCGCCGCGGTCTACGACGGCGTCGGCAAGGACACGTTCGACCGCAGCATGGACTGCCTCGCCACGCGCGGCATGCTGGTGCTGTTCGGCCAGGCCAGTGGCCCGGTGCAACCGGTCGACCCGCAGCGGCTCAACACCGGCGGCTCGCTGTTCCTCACCCGGCCGATGCTCGCCCACCACCTCGCGACGACCGAGGAGTACCGCTGGCGCTGCGACGAGCTGTTCTCCGCGATCTCCGCCGGCCGCATCGACATCCGGATCGGCGCCCGCTACCCACTCGCGGACGCCCGCAAGGCCCATGAGGATCTCGAAGGCCGGCGGACCACCGGGAAGCTCCTGCTCATCCCGTGATCCGCCGGCTCACTCGGTCTAAGCCGCCGGCGTGACCTTCACGGCGTCGATGACGAACACCAGCGTCTCGTTCTCCAGCTCGTTGCCGGACCCCGCGTAGGCCAGCTCCGGCGGCGCGACGATCAGCCGCCGGCCGCCCTGCTTCATGCCCACCAGCCCCTGGTTCCACGCCTCGATGAGCCCGGACCCCACGGTCGGCACGTCCAGCGGCCCCTGGCCGGACGGCGGGTACGAGGTCTCCACCTCCTGGCCGGTGGACCAGGCGGTCAGCGCGTAGTGAGCCTGCAGCTGGGCACCCTCGGCGGCCGCCGGACCGGTGCCCGGTGTCAGGTCCTCCACGACCAGCTTGGTCGGCGCGGAGCAGTTCTGCGGCACGGTGATCCGCGGGTGCTGGCCGGCCGCACCGGTGACCTCGATGTCGTCCGCCGTGCACTCCACCGCCGTGCTGACGCCCGAGCTCCGCGGCGCGCTGGTCGTCGACTCTGGTGGCGCCGTCGTCTCTTCCGTCTCCTCCGGCGAGCTCGGTGGTGGGAAGCTCACGGTGTCCCCGGGCGGTTCGGTGGACGCTTGGTCGCTGCTGACGCACCCGGCGAGGGTCGCGACCGACGCCACCACCGCGACGAGGATCTTGCTCACGTTGCGCATGGTTCGCGAGCTTAAAGGGCGCGTTCCGGCGGCGGGCGGCGGCTATCGGCAACTGTGCCGGTCACTCGTTTCGCCTATTTCTCGCGACCATCCGGCAAAGGTAGAGTAACTCCCCGCGCTCGTTCAAATACACAGAGCATTCGTCCGATCGGGCGCCCGCCAAGGAGGTGAATACCTTGCCCGCGGAAGCCAAGGGCCTCCGCAAGAACCCGATTCAAGAGATCTTCTGGACGAGAACCGGCCTCCTACTCCTGATCTTGTTGGTGACTTCGGGCGTGGCGATGATCGCCACCAGCGGCATGGCTCCCGGTTTGGGAAAGAACCTGCTCACCGCCGTGGCCACCGGCACCCTGGTATCGGCGATCGTCGGTTTCGGCCAAACACTCATCACGGCGAGCGCCACCCAGCGCGCGATGCTCACCCCGCTCATCGACGAGAGCCGCCAAGCGCTCCACGACCTCTCCGCCGAATACCGCTCGATGAACCAGGAGTTCTTCCCCACCCACATCTTCGAGCCGACCGCGGAGCCGAACCCGGCGCTGAACCGGCTGCTGATGCAGGACCTCCACCACGCCCGGCAGTACCTGTTCCGCGGCTTCTCCGGCCGGCACGCGGCCGCGCGGCTACTGCTGTCGAAGGCCGAGTGGGAGTTCCGGGCCGTGATCGCCGACCCGCGCAACGCCAGCGGGATCAGTGGCCGGGCCCGGTACCTGCTGCGGCACTCCGCGACCGACGCCGACTACGACACGGTCTACGACCGGTTGCACGAGGAGATCCACATCGGGCTCGTCGGCCTGTACCTCGCCCGCAGCCGGTGCAGCAGGCTCGAGGTCACCGTGATCTCCGACCCGCCGATCGACCGGCTGGAGATCTTCGACGACAGCGTCTGGGTGACCCTCTACAGCGACGTCCGGGCCACCGCCGAGTTCCCGCGCACGCTGCGCTTCTCCGAGGGCTCGTTCATCTACAACATGGAACGCGCCGAGTTCGCCCGGATCTCCGCGTCACAGCACGCGCACCACCTGGAGATCACGCCGAACACCTCGCGTGAGGACTTCATCGAGCAGTTCCAGAAGATCACCGGCACGCCGCTGTCCGAGGAGAAGTTCCTCGAGCTGAACGGCGAGTTCTACAACCTCCTCCGGGAGTTCTCCGTCACCGCCGAGTTGGGGAGCTGATGTCTCGTGCCTCACCGGGTCGACGCGCTGGGCGAACTGGCCGAGCAGCTGAGCGCGGCCGAGTTCGACCTGTCAAACCGCTGGGACACCGTGGACGAGTGGTTCGAGCCCTGGGCCGACCAGCCGGGGCTGCGTGCCAACCTGCGGCACCACCTGCTCGAGTTACCCGACGAGAAGGCCGCGGCCGTCATCAGCCGCTCGCGCGAGACGACGACCCACTTCGCCTGGTGCCTGCGCGACGTGCCGGGTGAGCCGTTCACGTTCTGGCTGCACGAGTACAAGGAGCAGCGGGACTGGCGGCAGGGCTACGCCGACTCCGTGCACAACCACCGCTACCACTTCTGCACGACGATCCTGCGCGGTGGCTACCTGCACGAACGCTACGCGGCGACGATGACCCCCGGCAGCAAGCTGATCAACTCGGCCGAGCTGGTGACCAGGACGCCGTGCCCGGTCGGCGCGACCGCCTTCCTGCTCGCGTCGGACTTCCACCGCATCCCGCGTGCGGCCGAGGGCACCATGACGTTCCTCGTGAAGTCCCGCGAGGTCACGCCGTGGAGCCTGTCCTACGACCCCGACACCCACGAGAGCCACCGGCACGTGCCGGTCGAGGCCCGGCTGGGAAACCTGGCCAGCCGGCTCTGACACGGCTCTGAAACGGCACTGACACGATCTTGACCCGGCCTACATCAGACATCTGGAGGCTTCCCGAGAGCAGACACGGGCCGCGTGCGGCGTTTACCATCAGCCGGGCAACCATGCCAACTGGCACGGTCGCTGGGGAGGCTCGATGCACACGGAGGACATCGCACCGGTACGCACGGCCGCGCCGGCCGTACCGCCGGGGGCGTTGGCCAGCGTCGACGCGCAGGTTCGGCGCCTGTGTGTGCGCTACGCCGGACGGCTGCCGTTCCACGGCTGGCACCACGTGAGCTTCGTCCGCTCCAAGGCCGTGCAGTTCGCCCGGTCCAACGGCGCCGAGGTCAGCGTCGTGGAGACCGCGGCCCTGGTGCACGACGTGAACTACCTCGTACGGCGCAACTCGGCCGCGGCCGCCGGCGCGCCGCTGCGGATGGACATGCTGGCCCGTGCCGGCGTGGTGCCGGGGACCGCGCGGTGGATCGACGACATCGTGGTCGAGGCGGAGATGGCCAACCGCGGTCCGGACATCTCCGTGGAGGCGCAGGCCCTCTCCGACGCCGACACGCTGTTCAAGGCGTTGCCCGTGACGCCGGTGATGCTGTCGCACCGCTACCTCGCGGAGAACGGCATCACCCTGCGCGAGCTGGCCGACAAGATCCTCGGCGAGCAGCAGACCGCGCACGACGCCGGCTACTACTTCTACAACCCGGACGCGGCGGCCGCCTACTCGACCTGGGCGACGACGAACCTGATGCTGTGGCAGCACATCCGCGAGTCGCTGGACGACCACGACGTGGCGCAGCTGCTGGACGCGGTGACCGCGCTCGGCATCATCGGCCTGCCCGGACCGCCCGCGCCTTCCCGGCCGGGTCACTGAGTACGACCAGCAGGTCGGCGAGGCGCTCGAAGCCCTCGGCGACGCCGTGTTCCATACCGGAGGCGAGGACGGCGTCGCGGATCTCCCGTGTGGGGAAGCGGACGGTGTTGGTCAGCGTGGTGCGCCCCGCGTGCTCGGTGAGCACGACGGTGGCGAGCGTCTCGTGGTCGGCACGGGCCTCGCAGTCCACATTGGACTCCGTGGTGACGATCCGCTCCGGCGCGGCGATCTCGACGTATGTGCCGCGCAGGGTCATCCGCGCGCCGCGGGGGCCGTGCAGCAGGTAGTACCAGGCGCCGCCGGGGCGCAGGTCGATCTCGCAGACGGCGAGGCGCCAGCCGTGCGGGCCGAACCACCGCTTGAGCAACTCGGGCCTGGTGTGTGCCTCGAACACGAGGCGGCGCGGGGCGGCGAACTCCTTGGCGAGCACGATCTCGCGGTCGGTCGGCGTGGTGACGATCATCGTTCCTCCTGTAGGTCGCCGAGCAGCGACTCGAGTCGTTCGTAGCTCTCGGCCCAGAACCGTCGGTAACCGACGAGCCACTCGGCCGCGTCGCGCAGTGGCTCGGCCTCGAGGCGGCATGGGCGGCGTTGCGCGTCGCGGCCGCGGGACACGAGGCCGGCGCGTTCGAGGACCTTGAGGTGCTTGGAGATCGCCGGCTGCGTCATGTCGAAGGGCTCGGCCAGCTCCTTCACCGAGGCCTCGCCCCGCGCGAGCCGCGCGAGGATGGCGCGCCGGGTGGGGTCCGCGAGCGCGGCGAACGTCGCGTCCAGCCGGTCGAGGGTCGCGGTCAGCTCCATCACCTCCAGGTTCAATAACCGGACGGTAATGGAGTGGTCGGTGGAAAGTCAACTACCGTGGGCGCCATGGTCGCGGCGGTCCTGATCGACATCGACGGCGTGCTGACCCTGTCGTGGAAGCCGCTGCCCGGTGCGGTCGAGGCACTGAACAGGCTGCGCGTCCCGTACGCACTGGTGACGAACACGACCTCGCGCACCCGCGCGTGGATCGCCGGCGCGCTTGCCGACGGCGGGTTCCGGGTGCGGCTGCGGGACGTGTTCACCGCGCCGGCCGTGACGTCCGGGTACCTCGTCGAGCACCACCCCGGCGCCCGGTGTCTGCTGCTGAACAGCGGCGACATTCTCGAAGACCTGACCGGGCTGACGCTCGCCCCGCCCGATGCGTCCACCGTGGACGTCGTGCTGGTCGGCGGGGCGGGGCCGGAGTTCGACTACGCGACGCTCAACGCGGCGTACCACCACCTGCAGCGGGGCGCCACGCTGGTGGCGATGGCCCGCAACCTGTACTGGCGTACCGAGGACGGCCTGCGGCTGGACGGTGGCGCGTTCCTGGTCGGCCTGGAGCAGGCGGCGGGTGTCGAGGCGACCGTGGTGGGCAAGCCGGCCCCGGAGTTCTTCGAGACGGCACTGCTCGGCCTGCGCACCCCGGCGGCCGACGCGGTGATGGTCGGCGACGACCTGGACACGGACGTACTGGCCGCCCAGCGCGCGGGCCTGACCGGCGTACTCGTCCGGACGGGCAAGTTCCAGCAGCGGAGGCTCGACGCGTCCGACGACCAGCCGGACCACGTGATCGACTCCTTCGCCGACCTACCGGCCCTGCTGGACGAGCTGACCTGACGGCATCAGCCCCTCGGGGAACAATCGGAAGGCTGCACAGTGCGCCGGGCGGACGACCGAAGTGCCGCCGGTCGACCGTGGCGATCTCCATGATCCGCAGCCGCTCGGCCAACGCGACGATGGATGCGTCCGCCCCGCCGAGACCGGCTTTCGTCAGGTGGGCGTACTGACGCACCAGCTCGGGCCATGCGGTTCATGTCCCGCTCCGTCGGTTTGGCGAGCACCACATGCCCGGCGGCAAATGACTCCAGGAAGGATGCCTCGACCTCCGGACTGCGGTCCCGCGCCAGGAAATAGGAGACCTCGGTCACCACCAACGGCGAGACCAGAAAGTGCGTACGCGACTGATCCCACAGTTCGACGCAGCGGTCATGGAAGTCGTCGTCGGCGTTGTAGAGGGCGATGAGCACGCCCGCGTCGACAAGGATCACGCGTCTCGCTGGCCCAGCTTGTCGCGGAGCGTCTCCTTTGCGCGGGATGCGAAATCAGGTCCCAGGTGACCCGCCCCGATCCATGCCGGCCGCGGCGTGTCCACGTCGCTCAGTGTACGGCCCGGGTCAGAACGGCCAGCCGATGACCGGGAGGCCGAGGGCGGAGTCCACGGCGAGCGCGACGAACACCAACATCAGGTACGTGTTCGACATGTGGAACAGCCGCATCGGCCTGCCCGGCTCGCCTCGCCGCACCGCCGCGTAGAGCCGGTGTGCCACCACGAGGAACCAGCCGCCGGACACGGCCGCGAACGTCGCGTACACCCAGCCCGTCGCCGGGACGAGGAGGAAGGTCCACAGGACCATCACCCACGAGTACGTGATGATCTGGCGCACCACGCGCTCCGCGGTGGTCACCACCGGGAGCATCGGCACGCCGGCCCGGGCGTAGTCGTCGCGGAACTTCATCGCCAGGGCCCAGAAGTGCGGCGGCGTCCAGAAGAAGATCACGCCGAACATGACCAGCGCGGGCCATTCGACCGACCCGGTCACCGCCGACCAGCCGATGACCACCGGCATGCAGCCGGCCGCGCCGCCCCACACGATGTTCTGCGCGGTCCGTCGCTTGAGGAACATCGTGTAGACGAAGACGTAGAACAGGATCGCGCCGACCGCCATGGACGCGGCCAGCAGGTTCGTCGTCGGCCAGAGCCAGGCGAACGAACCGACGCCGAGGAGCACGCCGAAGGCCAGAGCGTTGCGCACCGGCACGCGGTGCCTGGGCAGCGGGCGCGAGCGGGTGCGCTTCATGACCGCGTCGATGTCGGCGTCCACGACGCAGTTCAGCGCGTTGGCCGAGCCGGCCGCCATGGTCCCGCCGAACAGCGTGGCGAACACCAGCCACGGCGACGGGATCCCGCGCGCCGCGAGCATCATGGCCGGCACCGTCGTGACCAGGAGCAGCTCGATGATCCGCGGCTTGGTCAGCGCGATGTACGCCAGCAGCACGTCCCTGCGGCGACGCGTGCCGCGAGCGGCATCGGCGGCAACGCTCACCGGCGGCATGGAGCTCCCCATCGTCAGTCTCGGCAACAGCTGAATCGTAGCCGCGCGACCATGACCGGCCGCCCTCGGGTGGCTTCGTTAGTCTTGGGCGCTGACGAGGTACTACGAGGTGAGACGCGCGCGTCGACCGGTCGAGGGGCCGCGACTCGCGAGCCGCTCGCACGTCCACGCAGTCGACTCAATGGGAGCCTTGGTCCGTGTCCATCAGCAGTGACGAACTCGCCCGCCTGACCGCCCGGAACGTCCCGGAAGACTGGACGGATCTCGACACCCGCGCGGTCGACACGATCCGGGTCCTGGCCGCGGACGCGGTGCAGGAGACGGGCAACGGCCACCCCGGCACGGCCATGAGCCTCGCGCCGACGGCCTACGCCCTCTACCAGCGGGTCATGCGCCACGACCCCAACGACCCCGACTGGATCGGCCGGGACCGCTTCGTGCTCTCCGCCGGCCACTCCAGCCTCACGCTCTACCTGCAGCTCTTCCTCTCCGGCTACGGCATGGAGATCGGGGACATCAAGGCGTTGCGCAAGTGGGGCTCCACGACGCCCGGCCACCCCGAGCACGGCCACACCAAGGGTGTCGAGATCACCACCGGACCGCTCGGGCAGGGCATCGCCTCCGCGGTCGGCATGGCCATGGCCAGCCGGCGCGAGCGGGGCCTGTTCGATCCCGACGCCGCCCCGGGCAGGAGTGTCTTCGACCACTTCGTCTACGTGATCGCCTCCGACGGCGACATCGAGGAGGGCGTGTCCTCCGAGGCGTCCTCGATCGCCGGCCGCCAGGAGCTCGGCAACCTCGTGGTGATCTACGACGACAACAAGATCTCCATCGAGGACGACACGAACATCGCGCTCTCCGAGGACACCGCCAAGCGCTACGAGGCGTACGGCTGGCACGTCCAGGTCGTGGAGAGCGGCGAGGACGTCACCGGCATGCTCGCCGCCATCGAGGCCGCGAAGGCGGAGACGACCCGGCCCTCGTTCATCCTGCTCCGGACGGTCATCGCCTACCCGGCGCCCAACAAGATGAACACCGGCAAGTCGCACGGCTCCGCGCTCGGCGCGGACGAGGTCGCCGCGGTCAAGAAGATCCTCGGCTTCGACCCGGACCGGAAGTTCGTGGTCGAGCCCGAGGTGCTGGCCCACACCCGGATGGTGGCCGAGCGCGGCAAGCAGGCCCGTGCCGAGTGGGAGGTCGCGTTCGACGCCTGGGCGCGGGCCAACCCCGAGCGCAGGGAGCTGCTCGACCGGGCCACCGCCTACCGGCTGCCGGCCGGCTGGGCCGAGAAGCTGCCCGCCTGGGACCCGGATCCGAAGGGCATGGCCACCCGCAAGGCGTCCGGCGAGGTGCTGAGCGCGCTCGCGGACGCCCTGCCCGAGCTGTGGGGCGGCTCCGCGGACCTGGCGGAGAGCAACAACACCACCATGAAGGGGGCCGACTCCTTCGGCCCGCACCAGGCGTCCACAAAGGAATGGAACGCCAACCCGTACGGGCGCACGCTGCACTTCGGCGTCCGCGAGCACGCGATGGGCTCGATCCTCAACGGGATCGTGCTGCACGGCCCGACCCGCCCGTACGGCGCCACGTTCCTGGTGTTCAGCGACTACATGCGACCGGCGGTGCGGCTCGCGGCACTGCAGCAGCTGCCGGTCACCTACGTGTGGACGCACGACTCGATCGGCCTCGGCGAGGACGGCCCGACCCACCAGCCGATCGAGCACCTCGCCGCGCTGCGGGCGATCCCGGGCCTGGTGATGCTCCGCCCGGGCGACGCCAACGAGACCGCGGCCGCGTGGCGGGCGATCCTCGAGCAGTCGTCCCACCCGGTCGGCCTGGCACTGACCAGGCAGAGCCTGCCGGTGCTGGAGGGCACGAAGGACCTGGCCGCGCAGGGCGTGCGGCGGGGTGGCTACGTGCTCGCGGACGCGTCCGGCGGGACGCCGCGGGTGGTGCTCATCGGCACCGGCTCGGAGCTGCAGCTGGCGGTCGAGGCACGGAAGATCCTCGAGGCCGACGGCGTTCCCACGAGGGTGGTCTCGATGCCGTCCGTCGAATGGTTCGACGCGCAGGACGAGCCCTACCGCGACGAGGTGCTGCCGCCGTCCGTGCGGACGCGGGTCGCCGTGGAGGCCGGCGTCGCGCAGCCGTGGCACCGGTTCGTCGGTGACGCGGGTGAGGTCGTGTCGATCGAGCACTTCGGCGCGTCGGCGGACTACCAGACACTGTTCCGCGAGTTCGGCTTCACGTCCGACGCGGTCGTGACCGCCGCCCGCAACTCACTACAGCGAACGGAGGGGTGACCAGTGATTGAGCCGTGCGGCTCCCGACCGCACCCAAGGAGAACGGGACGCAACCCAGCCACAAGCACGCGCCGAAGCGAAGGGCGCCAACCGAAGGCGACCACAAGGGTTAATTCCGGGGAGGCGGAACAAGTATGAGCGACAATCTCGCTACGCTGTCCGAGGCTGGAGTCTCCATCTGGCTCGACGACGTGTCCCGGCGGCGGCTCACCACCGGCAACCTGGCCGGGCTGGTCCGCGACAAGCACGTCGTCGGCGTCACCAGCAACCCGACCATCTTCGCGAAGGCGCTCTCCGGCGCGGCTGACTACGACGACCAGGTCCGCGAGCTCGCCGCCCGCGGCGCGTCGCTTTCCGCCGCGGTCAAGGAGATCACCACGACCGACATCCGCAACGCCTGCGACCTGTTCCGCGACGTGTGGCAGGCCACCGGCGGCGTGGACGGCCGGGTGTCCATCGAGGTCGACCCGCGGCTCGCGAACGAGACGGACAAGACCGTCGCCGAGGCGCTGGACCTGGCCAAGACCGTGGACCGGCCGAACCTGCTGGTGAAGATCCCCGCCACGAAGGCGGGCCTGCCGGCGATCACCCGCACGCTCGCCGAGGGCGTCAGCGTCAACGTCACGCTGATCTTCTCGCCCGCGCGCTACCGCGAGGTGATGGACGCGTTCCTCGCCGGCCTGGAGCAGGCGAAGGCGAACGGGCACGACATCTCGACGCTCGCCTCGGTCGCGTCGTTCTTCGTGTCCCGTGTGGACACGGAGGTGGACAAGCGGCTGGACGCGATCGGCACGGACGAGGCGAAGGCGTTGCGGGGCAAGGCGGCCGTGGCCAACGCACGGCTGGCCTACGCGGCGTTCCAGGACGTCTTCGGCACCGAGCGCTGGCAGGCGCTGGCCGCCGCGGGCGCCAAGCCGCAGCGTCCACTGTGGGCGTCCACGGGCGTGAAGAACCCCGACTACGCCGACACGATGTACGTCGACGAGCTCGTCGTGGCCGACACGGTCAACACGATGCCGGAGAACACGCTGCACGCGGTCGCCGACCACGGCAAGATCGACGGCGATACGGTGACCGGCACCGCGGGCGAGGCCCAGCAGCTGTTCGACGCCCTGTCCGCGACCGGGATCGACGTCGCCGACGTCTTCGTCACGCTCGAACGGGAGGGCGTGGAGAAGTTCGAGAAGTCGTGGCTGGAGCTCCTCGAGACGGTCGACGGCCAACTGAAGGCAGCGACGACAAACCCGACAGGGAGCTGATCACACATATGACACAGCCGGACGAACGGCCCGCGGAGCCGGCCGGGACGGCGCAGGAGCGGTTGCTGGCCGAGGCCATGCCGCTGATCGGGCAGCTGGTCGCGGAGAAGGTGGCGTCCCGGCTCTTCGCCCAGGACGCCACGCTGTGGGGTCCGGAGGCGGAGCCCGAGGCGTCGATCCGCCTGTCCTGGACGACCCTGGACGAGACCTCGGTGCCGGTCGTCCGCGAGGTCGAGGCGCTGCGCGACGAGCTGCGGGCCGAGGGCCTGGACCGCGTCGTGCTCGCCGGGATGGGCGGCTCGTCGCTCGCCCCCGAGGTGATCACGAACACCGCGGGCGTGCCGCTGGTCGTCCTCGACACCACCGACCCCGGCCAGGTCGCCGACGCGTTGGAGGGCGACCTGGCGCGCACGGTGCTCGTCGTGTCGTCGAAGTCGGGGTCCACGGTGGAGACCGACAGCCACCGGCGGATCTTCACCGAGGCGTTCACCGCGGCGGGCATCGACGCCGCGTCGCGGATCGTCGTGGTCACCGACCCGGACTCGCCGCTGGAGAAGGCGGCCACGGAAGCGGGCTACCGCAAGGTGTTCCGGGCCGACCCGCACGTGGGCGGGCGCTACTCGGCGCTCACCGCGTTCGGCCTCGTGCCCGCCGGTCTCGCCGGCGCCGACCTCCGCACGCTCCTCGACGAGGCACACGTCACCGCGCCCAAGCTCGCGAGCGACGTCGAGGACAACCCGGCGATCCTGCTGGCCGCCGCGCTCGGCGCCGCACACACCCGCGGCGCGGAGAAGATCGTGCTGGCCGACACCGGCTCGGACATCACGGGCTTCGGCGAGTGGGCCGAGCAACTGATCGCCGAGTCCACCGGCAAGAACGGCACCGGGCTGCTGCCGGTCGTGGTGGAGGGCCCGGACAGCCCCGGGTTCGCCGACGCCCGCGAGGACGCCACGGCGGTCGCCATCGGCCCGCCACCGAAGGGCGTCCTGCTGGCCACCGAGGGCACGCTCGGCGGGCTGTTCCTGCTGTGGGAGACCGCCACCGCGATCGCCGGGCGGCTGCTCGCGATCAACCCGTTCGACCAGCCCGACGTCGAGGCGGCGAAGCAGGCGGCCCGCTCGCTGCTGGACGCACCGTCCGCGGACACCACGGCCGCGTCCTTCGTGGACGGTCCGGTCGAGGTGTTCGCACCGGAGGGCCTGCTGCCGGCGGGCACGAGCACGCTGGCCGGGGCGCTCACCGCGTTCCTCGGCACCATCCCGGACTTCGGCTACCTCGCCGTGCAGGCCTACCTCGACCGGATCGCCGACGCGTCCACGGTGGTGCTGCGGGGCGAGCTCGCCCGGCGCACGGGCGTGCAGACCACGTTCGGCTGGGGCCCGCGGTTCCTGCACTCGACCGGCCAGTACCACAAGGGCGGTCACCAGAACGGCGTGTTCCTCCAGCTCACCGGCGCGGTCACCGACGACCTGAAGGTGCCGGGCCGGCCGTACACCTTGGGCACGCTCCAGCGCGCGCAGGCGATCGGCGACGGCCAGGTGCTGCGTGAGCACGGGCGCCCGGTGCTGCGGCTGCACCTCACCGACCGGCCCGCCGGCCTGGCCCACCTGGTCAACGCGATTCAGGAGGTAGGCGCATGACACTCTTTGCGTCAGCCC
The DNA here is from genome assembly GCF_050699935.1 of Actinophytocola sp. Lineage (NCBI taxonomy): Bacteria > Bacillati > Actinomycetota > Actinomycetes > Pseudonocardiales > Pseudonocardiaceae > Actinophytocola > Actinophytocola sp. Next base: position 5,304 of record NZ_JBOHGB010000045.1, on the reverse strand, counting down.
CAAGGTCAAATCAACCCGAGCGCTTGCCAACCGCACCTCAGGGGAACGTGACGCAAACCAGCCACAAGTACGTGACCCAACAGAACCTCTCGTCCCCCAACGCGACCACAAGGGTTAAATCCGGGGAGGCGGGATGACTTGGCAGAATCCGCTGCGTGACGAGCGGGACAAGCGGCTGCCCACGATCGCCGGGCCGTGCGGCCTGGTGATCTTCGGCGTCACCGGCGACCTGTCGCGCAAGAAGCTGATGCCGGCGATCTACGACCTGGCCAACCGGGGCCTGCTGCCACCGGGCTTCTCGCTGGTCGGCTTCGCCCGGCGGGACTGGGCCGACGAGGACTTCGGGCAGGTCGTGCACGACGCGGTCAAGCTGCACGCGCGGACCCCGTTCCGCCAGTCGGTCTGGGACCGGCTGGCCGAGGGTTGCCGGTTCGTGCAGGGCTCGTTCGACGACGACGGCGCGTTCGACAACCTGGTCACCACGGTCACCGACCTCGACCGCATTCGCGGCACGGCCGGCAACCACGCGTTCTACCTGTCGATCCCGCCGGCCGCGTTCCTGAAGGTGATCAAGCAGCTGGCCCGCACGGGCTTGGCGGCGCCCACGCCGGACCAGTGGCGGCGGGTGGTCATCGAGAAGCCGTTCGGCCACGACCTGGCGAGCGCCAAGCAGCTGAACAAGATCGTCAACGACGTCTTCCCCGAGGAGTCGGTGTTCCGCATCGACCACTACCTCGGCAAGGAGACCGTGCAGAACATCCTGGCGCTGCGCTTCGCGAACCAGCTCTTCGAGCCCATCTGGAACGGCAACTACGTCGACCACGTGCAGATCACCATGGCCGAGGACATCGGCCTCGGCGGCCGCGCGGGGTACTACGACGGCATCGGCGCCGCGCGCGACGTGATCCAGAACCACCTGCTCCAGCTGCTCGCGCTGACCGCGATGGAGGAGCCGATCTCCTTCGACCCCAAGGCCGTCCGCGCGGAGAAGGCGAAGATCCTGGCCGCCACCAAGACGCTCGGCCCGTACTCGGAGACGACCGCGCGGGGCCAGTACACCGGCGGCTGGCAGGGCGGGCAGAAGGTCCCCGGCCTGCTCGACGAGGAGGGCTTCGCGAAGGACTCGACCACCGAGACCTTCGCCGCGATCGAGCTCGCTGTCGAGACCCGCCGTTGGGCGGGCGTGCCGTTCTACCTGCGTACCGGAAAGCGGCTGGGCCGGCGGGTCACCGAGATCGCCGTCGTGTTCAAGCGCGCCCCGCACCTGCCGTTCGACAAGACGGCCACCGAGGAGCTCGGCGAGAACGCGCTGGTGTTCCGGGTCCAGCCGGACGAGGGTGTCACCATGCGGTTCGGCTCGAAGGTGCCCGGCTCCACCATGGAGGTCCGGGACGTCAACATGGACTTCAGCTACGGCCACTCGTTCACCGAGTCCTCGCCCGAGGCCTACGAGCGACTGATCCTGGACATGCTGCTCGGCGAGCCGTCGCTGTTCCCGATGAACGACGAGGTCGAGCGGTCCTGGGAGATCCTCGACCCGGTCATCAAGTCGTGGCACGCGAGTGGGCGGCCCGAGCCCTACGCGGCGGGCACGTGGGGACCCGACTCGGCCACGAAGATGCTCACCCGCACCGGCCGGCACTGGAGGCGTCCGTGATCATCGACCTGCCCGCCACCACGACGTCACAGGTGAACAGCAAGCTCGTGACCCTGCGGGAACAGGGTGGCGCGAACACGATCGGCCGCGTGCTCACGCTGGTGATCGTCACCGACGACAGCGAGCGCACCGAGGAGGTCATCGACGCGGCCAACCACGCGAGCCGTGAGCACCCGTGCCGGGTGATCGTGGTGGCGCGCGGCGCGAAGAAGGCGGCGACGCGGCTGGACGCCCAGATCCGCGTGGGCGGCGACGCGGGTGCGAGCGAGGTCGTGGTGCTGCGGCTGTACGGCGCGCTCGCGAACGAGGGCGCCTCGTGCGTGGTGCCGATGCTGCTGCCGGACGCACCGATCGTGGCGTGGTGGCCGTTCGAGGCGCCGCCCGTGCCGGCGGAGGACCCGATCGGCCGGCTCGCCACGCGGCGGATCACCGACTCGGCGGCGTCCCGGAACCCGAGCAAGGCCCTGGAAGCACGCGTCAAGTCCTATGTGGACGGTGATACGGATCTCGCGTGGACCCGGCTCACGTTGTGGCGCGCGGTGCTCGCGTCCGCGCTGGACCTGCCGCCGTACGAGCGGGTCACCGCGGCCACGGTGACCGGCGAGGGCGACTCGCCGTCGGCGGACCTGCTCGCGGCGTGGCTGGCGTCGCGGCTGCGGCTGCCGGTGCGACGCCAGCGGGCCCGCTACGGCGAGGGCATCGTGAAGGTCGAGCTGGAGCGCAAGTCGGGCGCGGTCGAGCTGCACCGTCCGGATGGGACGGTCGGCGAGCTGACGCAGCCGGGCCAGCCGGCCCGGCGCGTGGCTCTCCAGCGCCGCCCGGTGCGCGACTGCCTCGCCGAGGAGCTGCGCCGCCTCGACGCGGACGAGATCTACGAGCTGGCGCTGAAGGGATTGGGCAAGGTCGAGCGGCGCGCCCGCACGAGCAGCGCCACGAAGTCCGCCAAGACACCGGCCAAACCGAAGGCCAAGGCCGGGACCAAGACATGACACCCCGTTGCCAACCGCACCTCAGGGGAACGTGACGCAAACCAGCCACAAGTACGTGACCAAACAGAACCCTCCATCCCCAACGCAACCGCAAGTTTGAATTCCGGAGAGGCGGAACAGTCATGGCCACGCAGATCGTCGCGTACCGCAGCCCGGAGCTGCTGGCGGCGGCGACTGCGGCACGCCTGGTGACCCGCCTGGTCGACGCCCAGGCCGCCCGCGGCTGGACGTCGGTGGTGCTGACCGGCGGCCGTACCGGCGTCGCCGTGCTGGAGCAGCTGCGCGCGGCGCCGGCCCGGGACGCCGTCGACTGGTCCCGGATGGACATCTACTGGGGGGACGAGCGCTTCCTGCCGTCCGGCCACCCGGACCGCAACGAGACGCAGGCGCGCGCGGCCCTGCTGGACCACGTGCCGGTGGACCGGTCCCGGGTGCACGCGATGGCCCCGTCGGACGCCGGGCAGACGCCGGAGACGGCCGCCGAGGCGTACTCGGAGCTCCTGGCCGCGGCCGCGCAGCCGGAGGACCACTACCCGGTGCCGAGCTTCGACGTGTGCCTGCTGGGGGTCGGCGAGGAGGGCCACACGGCGTCGATCTTCCCGGGCTCGCCGGCGGTCTACGAGACCGAGCGCTCGGTCGTCGCCGTGCACGGGTGCCCGAAGCCCCCGCCGGTGCGGATAAGCCTGACGCTGCCCGCGATCCGCCGGGCCGCGGAGGTCTGGCTCGTCACGACCGGCGAGAGCAAGGCCGCGGCAGTGGCGATGGCCCTGGGCGGCGCCGGCGAGGTGGCCCTGCCGGCCGCCGGCGCGCGGGGACAGCGGCGCACGCTGTGGCTGCTGGACCGGGCCGCGGCCGCGAAGGCCCCCGGGATGTCCTCTCCTCCGCTGGCCTGACGCCCTCGGCCGCGGAGTCAACAGCCGAGTCGACGGCCGACTCATCGGCCGGCTCCCGAGATTCGGTGCGGAAATGACGACAGGGACGTCGAATTATCGCCACAAAATGGAGCGAATCCATTTTCGGACGGCCGTCCCATCCCCGATGAGCTGCAAAAATACGCTCACCCGACCGGACCAGTCATACTCCTCGATTCGGCGTCCACGCACGTCCGAATGACGCAAACCGGTAACTGGTGATTTGCTCCAGCACAGTTATCTGTAATGAAACGTCCCAAACGGACGATGCTTCTGTCTTCAATAGTGCGGAGCAACTCTCCGGAGGGAGGTCGACCATGTCGCCACGGCAACAGCACCACCCTGCCACAGCCCGCCACAGTGTGCTCGCCGGGATGCAGCTGCCGCGACAACGCGGCGGCAACCGCGAGCCGCCCGTGCGAGACTCCGCCGCCGAGGGAGAGGCTAGTACCCAGACAGGAGGTAGTGACCTGGCTGCGTCACCGCTCGTCTCGCCGATCGACGAGTTCCGGCTCATTCCCCGCCCCCGGCTCATCAACCGTGCGCTCCCGCGCTGGGTCACCGCCTTCCGGGCGAGCGAGCGTGCCAAGAACATCGCCTCCGACGTCGTCGCGGTCGTGCTCGCCGTGCTCGACGTGTGGCTGGTGATCCCCGAGGAGGCCCCCGGGTACTCCCTATGGCTTTCCGGTGCCGCGGTGGCCGCCATGGTCATGCGCCGGCACGTGCCGTTCCTGGCCGTGCTGGTGACCGTGCCCGGCTTCCTCACCGGCTGGTCGCAGCTCGCCGCGATGCTCGCGCTCGGCACGCTCGCCAAGCGCCGCGGCTGGGGCTGGCAGCTGGTGGTCAGCTCGATCCTGGTGTTCTGCTGCTACTTCATCATCTGGCCGCTCGAAGAGTTCGTCATCATGACGTGGCGCGAGCATGCCCTCGACGTGATCTGGGGCGTCATCGTGGCCGGCATGCCGGTGGCCATCGGCCTGTTGATCACCGCGCGCAAGGAGCTCTCCGAGCGGATCACCGACCTGGCCAACAGCCGGGAGCGGGAGAAGGCGCTGTACGCGGAGACCGTGCGAGCCGCCGAGCGGACCAAACTGGCGCGGGAGATGCACGACGTCGTCTCCCACCAGGTCACGCTCATCGCCATGCAGGCCGGGGCACTGCAGGTGGCGTCGAACGACCAGGAGTCGAAGGAGACCGCGACGACCATCCGCCGCCTGTCCACCCGCACGCTCGAGGAGCTGCGCAGCCTGGTCGGCGTGCTGCGCTCGGAGGACAGCGAGAAGCAGCAGCCCGGCCTGGCCGAGCTCGGCGACCTGGTGCGCAATTTCCGCAGTGAGGCGGTGCCGGTGGCGTTGGACGTCAAGGCCGTGCCGTCCCGGTTACCGCGTTCGGTGTCGCACGCGGTGTACCGGACGGTGCAGGAGGCCCTGACCAACATCCGCAAGCACGCGGCCGGCGCTCGCGCGTCGGTGAAGGTGATGGCTCAGCACGACACGCTCGTCGTCGAGGTGCGCAACGGCCGGGCGGGCGCCCGGCAGCCGACGCTGCCGTCCGGCGGGCACGGACTGATCGGCCTCCGGGAGCGAGCGGGGCTCCTTGGCGGCACGTTCCAGGCGGGACCAACCTCCGAAGGCGGGTTCCGCGTGTCGGCCACGTACCCACTGGCCGGCTGACAGCCCGGGCCCCGGCAGCTGGCCTCCCCCCTCACCGGCTGCCGGGGCCCGCTCCACACGTACGGAGAAGGGCG
>NZ_JBOHGB010000044.1:0-45968 GCF_050699935.1 Actinophytocola sp. | reverse complement strand
GGTCCGGCCGGACCGGGACCCGGGTGGCCGCGGTGCTGCGCCTGGCCGCCACCACCGAGGCCGCGGTCGAGGCCGCCCGCGCCGCGGTGATCGCCCGCGCCGTCCCGCCCGGCGTCCGGCTCGCCCGACTCGACGGCACGCACTCCTCCGGCGTCGCCGCGTCGCTTCCGATCGGAGTCTTCCTATGAGTGTCACGACAATGCACACGTTGCGGCACGCCGTCCCGGCCAGCGCCGGCGTCGAGGAGCTGCTCGCCTCCGCCACCGCTGAGGTGCGGGTGATGAGCGGTCTGGCGGGCCCGCGGCCGATCGGCGCGCCCCGCCGGATCGACCGCGAGAACGTGCGGCGCGGGGTCCGCTACCGGATCGTCGTGCCCGACTCCGCCCGTACCGAGCCGGCGTTCGCGCCGCGGCTCGGCGAGCTCTCGCTGGCCGGCGCCGACGTGCGCACGGTCGCCGAGGTGCCCACCGACGCGCTGGTGATCGACGGCTCGGTGGTGGTGCTCCCGGTGGTCCGCACCGCGAGCGGCCCGTCCACCGGCACCGCCGTGTTCCGCCTGCCCAGCGTGGTGACCACGACGACCGAGCTGTTCGACCGCGTGTGGCTGGGCGGCGTCCCGCTGGTGCCCGGCGACCTGCCCGAGTCCGCCGAGCGTCAGGCACGGGAGCGGGCGCTGATGGCGCTGCTCCTGGCCGGCTACACGGACGAGTCGGCGGCGGCCCAGCTCAAGATCTCGGTACGGACGGTGCGCCGCACCGTCGCCGACATGATGAACCGGCTCGGTGCCCGCAGCAGGTTCCAGCTCGGGGCCAAGGCCGCGGACAGCGGCATGCTCATGGAGCTGGCGGGATGACGAGGACGACCCCACCGACCACGCCACCGGTGGCCCGCACGCTCCTGGTGGCGCCCGGCCAGCATGGCGCGTACGAGACGGTCGGCGAGGCGCTGCGGAACGCGCCGGACGGCGGCGTCGTCACGGTCGCCGAAGGCACGTACGCGGAGACCTTCGAGCTGGCCGACCGCACGCTCACGATCCGCGCGGCGGACGGCGCGGCGGTCGTGCTGGACGGCACCGGCGGCGACCGTCCGGCGCTCGCCGTGCGCGGCGGATCGCTGACCCTGCACGGCATCGAGGTCCGCGCGACCGCGGCCGCCCTGCACGCGGCGAACGTGGACCTCACGGTCGAGCGCTGCACGTTCGGCGCCACGCTCGGCCCGGCCGTCGGGGTGCGCGACTGCCACCGGTTCACGATCACCCGGTGCACGATCGCGGGCGCCGCGCAGGGCATCGTCGTGGAGAGCTCGTCCGGGCGGGTGGCCGACACGACGGTCACCGACATCGCCGGCGACGGCGTCGTGGTCGGCCTCGGCGCCGACCCGGAGCTGCGCAACCTCACGGTCGCCGGCTGCGGCCAGCGGGGCGTGTACGTCTACCGGTACGCCCGCCCGGCCATCGAGTCCTGCGACGTCTCCCGCACGTCCGGCGCGGGCGTCGAGGTCGCGCAGCAGAGCCGGCCGGCGGTGCGGCGCACGCGGGTGCACGACACGCAGGGCGTCGGCATCGTGTTCGGTCCCGGCTGCGCGGGCGAGGTCGAGGAGTGCCACCTGACCAACACCGCCGAGCCGGCCGTCTCACTCGCCGAGGGCGCGACGCCGACCGTCGTCGAGCCGACCCGGCGGGCCGCCCCCACCGGCGAGGCGGGTCTGGACGACCTGCTCGCCGACCTCGACGCGATGGTCGGGCTGCCCGCGGTGAAGGCTGAGGTGCACGCTCTGGTCGACGAGATCCAGGTCGACGAGTGGCGGCGCAGGGCCGGGCTCTCGGTCGGCACGGTCAGCCACCACCTGATCTTCGCCGGCGCCCCCGGCACGGGGAAGACGACCGTCGCGCGCACCTACGGCAAGCTCCTCGAGGCGCTCGGCGTGCTCGCCCGGGGCCAGTTCCGCGAGGTGGCCCGGCGCGACCTCGTCGGCCAGTACATCGGCCACACCGCGGAGAAGACCTCGCTCGTGTTCGAGGAGGCGAAGGGCGGCGTGCTGTTCATCGACGAGGCCTACACGCTGTCCCGCCAGGCGGGCTCTGGCGGCGACTTCGGCCAGGAGGCGATCGACACCCTCGTGAAGCTGATGGAGGACCACCGGGACGAGGTCGCGGTGATCGTCGCCGGGTACACCGCCGAGATGACCGACTTCCTCGCGGCCAACCCCGGCCTCGCGTCCCGGTTCTCCAAGACCATCGAGTTCGAGAACTACACGCCGGCCGACCTGCTCGCGATCATCGGCCGGATGGTGGAGAGCAGCGACTACGTGGTGGCCGACGAGGCCGGCCAGGTGCTGCTCGAGCACTTCGACCGGATCGTCGCCGACCCCAACTTCGGCAACGCCCGCGACGCCAGAAGGCTCTTCGAAGGCGCGCGCAGGGCGCAGTCCCAGCGGCTGCGCACGCTCGGCCGGATGCCCGACGTCACCGAGCTGCGGACGCTGACCGCCGAGGACGTGCTCGCCGCGAGCCGGTGAGCCGGTGGCCCGGTGGCCCGGGAGGGGTCCCCGGCATCGCTCGCTACGGTGTTTTCGTGCGAGTACTGGTGATCGAGGACGACGACAACCTCCGGGTGGCGATCACCACCTCGCTGCGTTCGGCGGGGTTCGCCGTGGACGCGGCGGCCGACCTGCCGGCCGCGGACGAGGCACTCTCGGTCAACGCCTACGACTGCGCGGTGTTCGACCGCATGCTGCCCAGCGGCGACGCCCTGCACTACGTGCGGCACCGGCGGGCGGCGCTGTCGGTGCCGGTGTTGTTCCTCACCGCGCGGGACGCCGTGGCCGACCGGATCGCGGGCCTGGAGTACGGCGACGACTACCTCGTCAAGCCCTTCGCGGTGGACGAGCTCGTGGCGCGGACACGGAGCCTGTGCCGGCGGGTGAACGCCGGCCGGCCGCCGGTGCTGCGCTGCGGCGACCTGGAGATCGACAGCGGCCGGCACGAGGTGCGCCGGGCGGGCGTGCTGATCACGTTGACCGCCAAGGAGTTCACCGTCCTGGAGCACCTCGTCGCGCGGCAGGGCGCGCCGGCCACCCGCACCGAGCTGATCGGACAGGCGTGGGACCGCATGGCCGACCCGGCCTCGAACGTCCTCGACGTCCTGATCGCGCAGCTGCGCCGAAAGCTCCGGCAGCCGCCGATGATCCACACCGTGCGCGGGGTGGGTTACCGGATCCTGCCGGCCTGACCCGGCCCACTGGAAGGTGTGCCGGCGCGACTCCCAGCGCTACATGCCGATCCGACCACCGCCGATCTTGCGCACGCTCACCACGGACGGACGAACGATCCGCCCCGGACCGTCGGGCCACGTGGACGCCGGGTCCTCCACCGTCGCCCCGTCGACCTCGCCCGGATGCTGCACGGCCACCAGCGCGAAGCGTTCCTCGACGATCGGACCGCAGGTCTCCGCGCCGATCGGCACCGTGAGGAACTGCTTGACCGACCCGCGGTACGGCCCGTCGACGGCGACGCCGAAGAGGCCGTCGTGGGTGCCCAGCGCGTTGCCGTCGGTCGCGATCCACAGGTTGCCGTGCGGGTCGAAGGCGACGTTGTCCGGGCACGAGATCGGGCTGACCTGGTCCTTCGGGAATCCGGCGAAGTAGGTGCTCGGATCGGCGGGGTCGCCGCACACCAGGAACAGCCGCCACCGGAAGGTCCGTGCGGCCGCGTCGTCGCGGGTCTCGGTCACCTCCACGATCTGACCGTGCCGGTTGCCGTTGCGCGGGTTGGCCTCGTCCGGTCCGGCCTTGCCGGCCGCTCCCCGGTCGTTGTTGTTCGTCAGCGCGAGATACACCGTGCCGTTGCGCGGGTGGGGCTGAACGTCCTCGGGGCGGTCCAGCTTGGTCGCCCCGACCTTGTCCGCGGCGAGTCGCGTGTAGACGTACACCTCGTCGGCGGACATTTCGTCCACAAAGGATCGGTTGGCACTGGCCAGCGGAACCCATTCGCCACGGCCGTCGAACTGGCCATCCGAGGGCAGCGTCCCCGAGCCGTCGATCTCGGCGGCCGGACTGTCGCCGGTGAACCTGGCGACGTACAGCGTTCCCTCGTCGAGCAGCGAACGGTTGTGCCGCCGCGCCGCCCGGCTGTCACCACGCTTGAACCTGTTCTTCGAGACGTACTTGTAGAAGTAGTCGAACCGTTCGTCGTCGCCCATGTAGACGACCACCCGACCGTCGCGGGCCAGCCTGGGTTCGGCCGCCTCGTGCTTGAACCGGCCCAGAGCGGTGCGCTTGCGTGGGGTGGAGTCGGGATCGAAGGGATCGAGCTCGACGATCCAGCCGTGCCGGTTGACCTCGTTGGGCTCCTTGCTCACGTCGAACCGATCGTCGAACCGCTCCCACTTGCGCTGGCTGGCGAGACCGGACAGGCCGTAGCGGGCCAGCCGGGCCTTGGCCACGGGGTCGGTCACGGTGTCGGCGTTGGCGAAGTACTGGTTGAAGTTCTCCTCGGCGGTCAGCACCGTGCCCCACGGCGTCGTCCCGCCGCCACAGTTGTTCAGCGTGCCCAGCGCGGTGGTGCCCGCCGGGTCGGCCGAGGTCCGGAGCGCGGCGCTGCCGGCGGCGGGGCCGCACAGCGCGATGGGCGTCGTCGCGGTGATCCGCCGGTTCAACCGATGACGAGTCGGCGTGAGCCGGCCCCCGCCTTCCTCGACCACCACGACCGACAGCCCGTGCGCCGCCCATGCGATCTCCACCTGCTCGCGCGTCGGGTTCTCCTCGTCGTAGCCGGCGAACATGAGCACTTCGTCGGTGTACTCGTGGTTCGCCACCAGCACCCGGCTCCGGTGCTCGCGCGGCAGGTCGAGCAGGGCGAGGTAGTCGCAGTTGTAGCCGAACTGGCCGGCCTGCCGCGCCGCGGTCTGCCGGTCGGCGTCGAACGCCGGCGCGCCCCGCAGGATCGGGTCACCCCATCGGATCACGACATCCGGCTCGTACCCGTCGGCCACGGTCACCGCGTCGTGTCTGTTCGGAGCGACCGGCTCGAACCGCAGGCCGTGCGGCTCCCGTCCGTGACGGTTGCCGCTGCCGTGACCCTTCCGGCCCGCCGCCGCGGCGGCGGGCCCCGCGACGGCACCCGTCGCGGTCGCCGCACCCGCCACGGAAACCACCGCACCCGCCCGCAGCAGCGACCGGCGCGAGACGGCACGGGCGATGACATCACCGAGATAGGGATTGTCCGACGTGTTCGGCGCCGGGTGAGCACACGCATCACCACAGCGGTAACGGCAGGTCATCGCCGATCGCCCGGCACGGTGGGCGGGCAGCAGAGGTAACTCGACGATCGGCCGATCGTCGGCGGAGCGGTGGCGCACGGCACCTCCGAGACAGTCCATTCGGGAACGAGACGACCGGCCGCAGTCGGCACGTCTCGATCCAGGACGCTATGTGGAGATCCGGCCCACCCCGCCAACCTCAGGTGAACAGCCGAAGAACGCTACCGCTCCAAGAGCCCCCTGCGGCTGGCCTTCGAGGAGAGTTGCTCACATACTCTAGAGAGAGTTCGTAAGTTCATGACAAGGTCGAGGCGGGAGGCGGCATGCGAAGGACCAGGGCCGGCATGGCCGGCATCGTCAGCGCGGTCCTCCTGCTGCTCGGGGTGCTCACGATCCCGGCCACGGGTGCGGTCCCGGCCGCGCCGGGCGGGATGTCCCGGTTCACGGTCGCGATCGGCGGCCTGTCGGTGAGCTCGCATGCGAACTGGGTCCGCCTGGCCGACTACTCGTTCACCGCGAGCGGCGAGGTCACCGAGTCGCACTTCCACTGGTCCCAACGTGATCGCGTGTCCCGGACGTCCACCGGCGTGGGCGCGGCCGACTGCGTCGCGCGGGACTGCGTGGTGTGGACCGCCAACGGGTTCCAGGCGACCAGCCGGCCCGAGCACCTCTCGGGCACCTACACGGTGACCGGTTCGACGCTGCGGATCGAGTGGGCCGGCAACGGGTGGGAGCAGTGGCGAATCAGCGAGCCGATCGCCGGGAAGCTGGCCAAGCTCACCTACCAGGGCAGCTCGTTCGGCGCCACCCACGGGTACGGCTACGGCAGCAACGCGGCATGGTCCACCCGCGCCTCGATGACCCAGGTCGCCGACCTCGACCACACGAAACTCAAGCACAACTACCACCTGTGGAAGACCGACAACGGCACCCCGTACCTGGACGAGGGATCGGGCAACCCGTTCTGGGTCGCGGACTGGGATCCGTGCACGAGCGGCCGCTGCCTCGGCGCCACGACCGCCGGCACCCAGTACTACCTCGCCACCGCCAACACCACCGCCACCGACCGGCGGGACACCATCTGGCACTGGCGCACCTCGCTCGCCGACGACCGCGGCGAGTACTGCTACACCGGCAACTCACACGTCAAGCCGATGCTGCAGATCATCGACAACGACGGCGGGTTCCACGGCTGGGTGGCCGTCGAGGCATCGCTCAACCAGACGGTTCCCGACCAGGGCACCAGCGCCGACGACATCGGCGTGTTCGAGATCTCCGAGTTCGGCTGAGCGCCCGCCGGTCAGGGGTGGTGGCGCCAGTCGGCGTGGTACTGGTCGGCCGGCGCGGTCGCGTCCGGTGGTAGCTCGCCGGTGACGAGGTCGGCGATGCTGATCTTCTCGAGGACCTGACGCAGGCTCGCGCGCGCGGCGAGCCACACCTCGCGCAGTGTCTCGGCCGGCCCGGCGTACTCGAGTTCGGACAACGCCATGTTCCGCACGGTCACCAGTGGGCCGTCGACCGCGCGGAAGACGTCCGCGACGGAGATCTCGGTGGCCGGGCGCCACAGCTCGTAGCCGCCCTCCGGGCCGCGGGTGCTGCGCACCAGCCGCGCGCGTTTGAGATCGGCGAGGACGCCGTGCAGGAACTTCAGCGGGATATTCTGCTGTACGGCCAGCCGGTTGGCCGACACCGGCTGACCCGGCGACTCGGCGGCCAACTGCGCCATGGCCCGCAGCGCGTAGTCGACCTTGGCCGTAACTCTCATCCGCCGCTCCCCCTTCTGGAAGGAACCCTATCGCCTGCGCTACAAACTCCTTCTCGTGACTGACGAGACACAACCGTGTTAGTGTCATATTCACTAAATTCTACGAACTTAGTAGAGATAGTCACCAGGGAGGCACAGGATGGGGACTGGGGAGTCTGTCGTGGTGGTCGGGGCCGGTGCGGCGGGGGTGCTCACCGCGATTCGCCTCCTCGACCTCGCCGAGCGCCGGGCCCGGCGCCTCGAGGTCGTGCTCGTCGACACCGCGGACGAGAGCGGCCGCGGTGTCGCTTATGCGACGCGCGAACCCGAGCACCTGCTGAACGTTCCCGCCGGCTGGCTCAGTGCCGACGCCGACGATCCCGACGATTTCGCGAGCTGGGCCGGTGACCGGCTCGGCCGCGTGGTCGAGCCGGACGAGTTCCTGGCACGGCACCTGTTCGGCGGCTACCTCGGCGACCGGCTCGGGGCGGCCGCTGGACGATGTCGTCGCGCGCGGCTGCGCCGGGTGCACGACCGCGTGACCGGCGTACGGCCGGCCGGCGACGGCGTCACGCTGGGGCTCGCGTCCGGCGGGTCCCTCTCCGCGTCCGCCGCGGTGCTCGCCGTCGGGCTCGCCCCGCCGGCGTGCGGCTGGGCGCCCGACGCCCTGCGCGACTCGTCCGCGTTCGTGGCGGATCCGTGGGCTCCCGGGGTCGAGCTCGCCGAGGAGGGCGACGTGCTGTTCGTCGGCTCGGGGCTGACCATGGTCGACTTCGCCATCCAGCTCGACCGTCCACATCGGAGGATGCACGCGGTGTCCCGCACCGGCCTGCTGCCGCGCCGGCATGTCCCGGGCCGGACGCCGCCCCGGCTCGACGTCGACGTGCTGCGCGGTTCGGACGGGCTGGACGCGGTGTGGCGCGCGGTGTCGGCGGGCCGCGACTGGCGGGACGCCGTCGACGGGCTCCGGCCGGCCACGTCCCGAATCTGGGCCGAGCTCACCGACGCCGAGCAGGCGCGGTTCATCGCCGAGAAGTCCCGCTACTGGAACTGCTACCGCCACCGGATGGCGCCCGCGGCCGCCGACCGGCTACGGGCGACCCGCGAGGCCGGCCGGCTGCGGTTGCACACCGGCGAGGTCGTCGCGGCTCGCCCGGACGGCGACGGGCTGGCGGTCGAGCTGTCCGGTGGAGAGGTGCTTCGCGTGGGCTCGGTCGTCAACTGCACCGGACCCGACCTCGACCCGCGTGCTTCGGCGAACCCTCTGGTGGTCGCCCTGCTCGAAGGTGGGCTCGCCGAGCCGGGGCCGCACGGGCTGGGCCTCGACACCGCCGCCGACGGCCGGCTGCGTTCCGGCGGGAACGCTGAGGCTCCCTTGTGGACGCTCGGCGCGACCAGGGTCGGCACGCTGTGGGAGTCCATGGCGATACCGGAGATCCACGAGCAGGCGACGACCGTCGCCACCTCGGTGCTGTCCTTCGTGGACGGACGGGTGCCGGCCGGGCGGCGGCCGCGCGACCGCTACGGCCTGGCGCTGAGCACGACCCGCGAGGCCGCCGAGGCGTTCACCGAGGGCATGGACCGGGTGCTGCGCGGCCAGCACGACGCGCTCGCGCACCTCGTGGCCGCCACCGACGCCGATCCCGGGTTCGCGCTCGGCCACGCGGTGGTCGGCCTGCTCGGCCTGGAGTGCGGCGCGCCGGTGGACGTAGGGGCGCGGGTGCGGGACGCGCAGGCGTCCGTGGCGGCGGGCGATGACCGGGAGCGGAGCTTCGTGGCGGCCGTGGCGGCGCGTGCGACGGACCTGCACGCCGGCGGCCGTGCGTTGCTGCGGCACATCGAGACCTTCCCGCGCGACGCGCTCGCGGTGAGCGTGGCGGTGCCGACGATCTCCTTCGGCGGCATCACGAGCGACCGGGAGACGTGGGCGCTCGTGGAGAGCCTCCGGAAGGACTACGGCGACGACTGGTGGTACCTGAGCCAGCTGGCCTTCGTCCGCCAGGACCAGGAACGCTGGGACGAGGCCGAGGCGCTGGCCAGCCGCGCGCTGGCCGCCGAGCCCGCATCCGGCCATGCCGTGCACGCCCGCACGCACGTGTTCTACGAGACCTCGGAACACCGGGCCGGACTCGCCTGGCTCGACGACTGGATCGGCGACTGGGGCGACGCGAGCGACGGTCGTGCGCACTTCACCTGGCACGCCGCGCTGCACGAACTGATGCTGGGCGACGACGCCGCGGTCCGGCGCCGCTACGACCGTGACCTCGCCCCACCCGTCGTGGCCGGCCCGCGCGCGCTGGTCGACTCCGCGTCGTTGCTCTGGCGCTGCGAGATCACCCGGAACTGGCACGACCGACGCGCGGCCACGGCCGTGCTGGAGGCCAGTCCCCGGGACATGCTGTCCACCCCGCCCACCTCGTTCGCCGCCATGCACGCGGCGATCGCGATGGCCGCGGCCAAGGACTCCGACCGGCTGGGCGCGCTCGAGGCCTACGCCACCGGCCACGACTCGCCGGTGTACCGCCAGGTCGTGGCGCCCCTGTGCGGCGCTCTCGCGAACGTCGTCGCCGGGCGGTGGACCGCCGCGGTGACCGAGCTCGAGGCGGTGCGCCCGCACGTGGAGCGGCTCGGCGGCAGTGCCGCCCAGCGCGAGGTCATCGAGGACACGTTCATCCACGCCCTGGCTTCGGCCGGACGCCACGACGACGCGGCCGAGGTCCTGTCCGCCCGACTCGACCGACGCCCACCCGCACCGCTGGAACGCGACAGGCTCGCCGACCTCCGCAAGGCCGGATCCGGTTCCTCCTGAACCACGTCGCTCCGCGCTCCGGTCGCTCGGTCAATACCTTCGTGGTCTCGACATCAGCGGACCCACCCGCTCGAATCGAAGGATGGGCAGCGGACTGTGGCGAGATCTCGCCGAACTGGTCCGCTCCGCCGGTCTCGCCGGACGCCTGCCGCCCGTGCGCGGGCGCGTCGCCGAGTACGTCGCCGAGTTCGACCGGGTAGTCGCGCCGATCATGGCCAGGTTCGGTGCCCATGCCTATCTCGACGACGCGACGTACGAGGTGTGCGCGAAGCTGAGCTTCCTGCTGGCCGCCTACGCCACGACGGCCGGCGTGCCGTTCCGGACGGACATCGCGGTGCTCGGCGGCGCGGTCGCGCGCGTCTACGACGACCTGATCGACAGCGCGGACATCCCGGACGACACAACGGACGACACAACGGACGACAGCACGGATGACAGCACGGACGCTCGGGTGGCGGGCCTGTTCAGCGGCGAGGCGGTGACACCGCGCACCACCCGGGAACGCGTGCTGCACGCGCTGTACCGGGAGCTGGAACGGCAACTCGCCCGGGACCGCGACGATCCCGTCTACGCCGCGCTGCTTGCCTTGCACGACAACCAGATCCGCTCCCGGACGCAGCGGGACCCGGCCATCAGCCCGGCGACGCTGACCGAGATCACCAGGGCGAAGGGCGGCCACGCGATGGTCGTGTTCGTCGGGCTGCTGCATCCCGGGATGACCGAGCGGCAGGTCGCGGTCGCGCGCGAGCTCGGCGCCGTGTTGCAGTTGCTCGACGACTACGTGGACGTAGCGGCGGACCGTCGCTCCGGGATCACCACGTCGGCGACCCGTCACGACCTCACGCTGGCGCACATCTGCCGGCAGCTCCGGTCGTTGCGTCCGGCGCTGCGCGCCTGCCTCGGACGCGACCAGCCCCTCAGCGCGGTGCTGTACCTGACCTTGTGGTTCGCGCTGCTGCGGCACCGGTGCCCCGGGTGGCCGGCCCGGCACCGGCCGTTCCGCGTGCTGGTACGGGTGACACGCGAGCGTGTCCGTTCCGTCAACTCCCGTCGCGAACCGGCGTGAACGACGATATGCCTAGTGACAGACGCCGAACGACGAGGGAAAGTGGGCCAGTGGCGAGCGTCGACCCGTCCCCGCTTCGACCCGACCTGCCGGTGCCGCTTGCCCCGGCCGGGCGGCTGGCGGCGGCCGTCCGGTTCGGCCTGACGCTGCTGCGGGAGCCGGTGTTCGACCGCGCGCATCGCCGTACCCCGCGGCTGCTCGTCCTCGCGGTGCTGCTGGTCCTCGCCGGCCAGGTGCTGTCCGTCGGCTGGCTGCGGGAGCCGGTGACCACCCTCGGGGTCGCGCTGGCCGTGTACACGGCGCTGCGCGTCGCGGCGCTACGGGTGGTCGAGCACCGGCAGCGCGAGTTCGAGCCGACCTGGCTCGAGACACAGTCGGCCCACCTGCGGCACAGCCGCTTCGAGGTCGTCCGGTTCACCGTCGACGGCCACGGTTTCGATCTCACCGACCCGGACGCCGTGCGGGATCTGCTGGACCGCACGGACGGCGACGCGCCCGTCGTGATCGACTTCTGCCACGAGCCGGCCGCGCTGGAGCGGGTCTTCCGGCACCTGCGCGACGTCACGGTTCTTCCCACGTCGCGGCCGGGCTCGCCCGCACGTGTGCGGTTCGCCGCGGCCCGGTACGCCCCGCGGCCCGCCGGCCGTACCACCTACTGGCAGCTGGGCACGCCGCTGGTCGTCACCACCGCACGGCCAGCCGGTCCTGTAGCAAGGCGTGCCGGAACTGGTAGTACGGGCCGAGTTGGCGCAGCACCCCGAGCCGGTGCGCGTCCTCCAGGAACGCCATCAGCCTGAGTGGCGCGGCACCCCGCTGGGCGAGCCACACCCTGGTGGTGATGAACCGGCCCCACGCGCTGGTGGCCTGGACGACCAGGCCCAGCCCACCGGCACCGATCCCGGCGCCGACGACCCCACCGAGGAGCCCGAGCAGGAACGGGTTGTCGATGTCGATCACCAGCCCACGGGTGTCCGCGCCGACGACACCACCCATGACGGCGCCGACGACCGCGCCGACGACCGCGCCGAGCCCGGCGGCGTAGCAGACCGCGAGCCGGTCGCTGCGCAGCATGCCGATCGGTGTCGCGGCCTCGCCGGCCTCCGTCGGTTCGGTGAACCGGCGCACCAGGCCGAAGGCGAGGCCGAAGACCAGCCCGATCGCGATGCCGTAGCCCGCGCCGTAGAGCAGGCCGACCGCGACACCGCCGACGATCGCGCCGATCAACCCGAAGGCGAGCTCGCGGCCGAGCTCCCGCCTGCGCAGCAGGCGCGGCACGAACCGTCTCGGCGGGTCGGCCGGCACGAGACTCAGGGCGGCCGAGCTGCACACCCCCACCACAAAGCCGACGAGGACGCCCAGCCATGGGTTGCCGAACAACGCGAATAGCAGCCAGCCGAGCGGAGTGCAGGTCACCGCACCGACCGCGATGGAGCGGCTCACGAACCACCGCAAGGGAACCAGGTTCCGCATCCGCCACCACGCGATCTCCCGCTCGCTGTGCTTGGCGAGGAAGGCGAGCCACCGCTCGGCATCGGCCGGGTCCCATTGCCGGGCCGGGCGAGGCACGTCGGACAGTGGCGAGGGCGGCCGGGTGGCGAAGACCTGTCGGGGGAACAGGTCGAGCAGCCGTTCCTCGACCTGGCGGGCATCCGGCAGCGCGAGCAGCTCACCCGGATCGGAGTCCGGGTGAGCGTAGGCGGTCCGGGCGAGGAAGAGCATCAGCGGGGTGCGCAACACCTCGGCGACCGGCCCGTCGTCGGCCGCCAGCCGGACGAGCAACGCTTCCCACCGGTCGAGGCCGACGTCGGAAGCCGCCTCGTGCAGGTAGTCGGCCGCAGCCTCCGAGTCCACGGGCAGCAACCGCACGACCTGCGTGTCGCGCACGACCCCGGCCGCGTTCGCGCCCTCGAACTCCGCGGTGCGACAGGTCAACACGAACGGCTCGCCCGGGCGGGCGTCCCGGGTGATGGCCGCGAGCGCACCGGCCCGGCGATGCTCCGCCATCTCGTCCAGCGCGTCCAGCACCGGCAGGATCCGTTGCCGCCTGACGAGGTCCCGCACCGCGTCCCGACCGTAGCGAACCTCGTCGCCGAGGAAGGGGTACTGCTCGGTGATGCTGCGGATGAGCCAGGCGTAGAGGTTCTCGGTCGGGTCCCACGAGGAGACCTGGAGGATCACCGGCACCGTCGGCGGATCGGGCCGGCGCAGTATCTCGAGCGTCAGCAACAGACACAGGCCGGTCTTGCCCGAGCCCGGCTCACCGACTACCACGAGCCTGCGGGGCTCGTCGGCGTACGAGGTGACGATCTCGCGGAGGTCGCCGCTGTCCGCGCCGGTACGCCAGCGCACGGTCAGCTCACCGGCGTCCTGGAGCAGCCGACGGCCGGCCTCGGCCTCCCACTGCGTGCGAACCTCTCTGGCCAGCGCCTGCGCCGCCTCGGCCAGCTGCTCGTCGGTACTGGGTTCCCGGTTGCGGGACCGCCAGGTCATGACGACGTCCACCAGCGCGGCAGCGCCGGAGACGATCGTCAGCAACGTGGTGGCCACGGCCGCGCCGTAGCGCAACCACATGACCGACAGTCCCAATGCCACCGTCGCCCAGAGGGCGACCCGTCCTAACCCCGCCTGTCGAGACACCGCCTCATTCAATCGGACCTGGCAAGCACACACCAGGACTTTGATCATCACGACCCCGAAACCGGTTGCCCGGCAAGCGATACCGGCCACTCGCCCGACGCCCGCCCACGACGAGCCGCGTGGGCCGGCCGGTCAGAACGTGTCGATGCGGATCGGCGCCCCGTCGGGCAGCGCACGCGCATGCAGGTGACGGCGTCCTTGACGACGAGATTGTCCTCGTCGTAACCACCGCCCAGCACGAAGAACGTGCGCGGCACGAGCCGTTCGTCGTGGGCGAGCGGGCCGTGGGTGTCATGGGACGTGGCTGGCGCACAGTCAGCTCGGAGCTCAACGGCCTGGTCGGGCCAGCTGGGCCGGGGCGGGCTCGGGGCGGCGTTCCTGGAGGGCTACCAGCGGCCGGCAACCGAGACGGCGAGCGTTGTCGGACAGTGCTGCCAGGCGCCTGGCAGGTTCGCCGACACGGGCACCGCGCGGTGTCAGGAGTCGCCGAGAACGTCGCGCAGCTCGCGTGCGAAGGCCTCGGGTTGGCCGGCGTAGCCGAACTCGCCACCGAGGAAGCCGCCGTGGTGGCTCGGGAACACGGTCGGCTGCTGACCGAGCAGCTCCGCGGTGGCCACCGCGGTGCGTCCGGTGAAGGTGTCCAGGGACTCCTCGCCCACGGCGATCACGACGCGCGTCGGCGCCGCGGCCAGCGCGTCGACATCGGGGCGGTAGTCGCTCACGGCCCAGGACCGGTCGGACAGCAGCGGGTCGTCCCGGGAGCCGTCGTCCTCGGTCGGCATCCCGAACGCGGCGGGATCCGCCGGGGGCTGGGCGAAGTAGTCGTCGGTGAACTCGCCTCGCCACGACGTCATCGCGATGAAGGCGGCCATGCCGGCCCCGGACCCCCTTGCCTCGTAGGCGTCCCGGATGCCGGCGCGGGCGCGCTCGGCGGCCGCGGCGTCGGGCAGCACCGGGATCAGCGGCGGCTCGTGTGCCGCCAGGGTGATCACGTCGCCGGGGTGGGCCGCCACGAGCGCGAGCGCGGTCACCGCGCCGCCGCTGCTCGCGAACATCTCGACCGGGCCGACACCGAGCGCCTCGATGACGGCGTGCACGTCGCCCGCCTGGACCGTGGGCGCGTGGTCGACCCGGCCGTCCTTGCGCGTGCTGCGGCCGAGGCCGCGCGGGTCGTAGGTGACCACCGTGCGGTCGGGGAAGTACGACGCCAACGTGTCGAAGCCGCTGGCGTCCATGGGCTGGCCGATCATGAACAGCGGTGGGCGTGCGCCGGCGGCGGGACGCGGGCCGTACACGTCATAGGCGATGTCGACCTCGGCGGTCTCCAGCGTGTGCGTCGTCTTCATGGCGGTGGACACCCCTCCCCTGCGTCGAGCCGACCTCGACACGTACCGCACCTCGGAGCCATAGTGTGCGCCATGTTGACGGACTACGCGGAACGAATGTGGCGCGGCGAGATCGGCATGGACGGCCTGCTCACCGACGTGTCCCTCTGGGGTGCCGCCCACGAGCTCACCGACGCGGTCGCGGTGGTGCCGGGGTTCTCCAACGTCATCGTGTTCCGCACCGGCGAGGGCCTGCTGCTGTTCGACACCGGCCTCGAGTTCGCCGCGACGGCGACACATCAGGCGATTCGCCGGTGGTGCGCGGACCCGGTGCGTTACGCGATCTACTCACATGGCCACGTCGACCATGTCGGCGGCATGGCGCCGTTCGACGCCGAGCCGGGGCCCAGGCCGGTCGTGATCGCGCACGAGGCGCTACCCCGGCGCTTCGACCGGTACGTGCTGACGAGCGGATACAACGAGCTGATCAACCGGCGCCAGTTCGGCGTACCGGAGCTGCGGTGGCCGCGCGAGTACCGCTACCCGGACCGGACATTCCGCGATCAGTACACAATGGAGCTCGGTGGACTGACCTTCACCCTGCGCCACGCCCGCGGCGAGACCGACGACCATCTCTGGGCCCACGTTCCCGAGCTCGACATGGTGCTGCCGGGAGACCTGTTCATCTGGAACGCACCCAACTGTGGCAACCCGCAGAAGGCCCAGCGTTACCCGGCCGAGTGGGCGGCGGCACTGCGCGCCATGGACGCGGCCGGAGCCTCGTACCTGGTGCCCAGCCACGGCCCGCCCATCGCCGGCGCCGACCGGGTCCGAGAGGCGCTGACCGGCACCGCCGAGTACCTGGAGTCGCTGCTCGCCCAGACGCTGGAACTGATGAACCGCGGAGCGCGGCTCGACGAGATCATCCAGACCGTCACCGTGCCAGCGCACCTCGCCGACAAGCCCTACCTGCGACCGGCCTACGACGAGCCCGAGTTCATCGTGCGCAACATCTGGCGACTCTACGGCGGTTGGTGGGACGGCGACCCGGCGTCGTTGAAACCGGCTCCGGCGAGCCGGGAGGCGGCGGTGATCGCCGAGCTGTGCGGTGGCCCGCACGCGTTGGCCGAGCGAGCCTCGCGTGCGCTGGCCGAGGACGAGCCCCGTATCGCCGCGCGCCTGGCCGAGTTGGCGGTCCAGGCCGATCCGTCCGATGAGGACATTCGGGCCACACACGGCGCGGTCTTCACCGCCCTCGCCGATGCCGCGACGTCCACGATGGCACGTGGCATCTACCGCGCCGCCACCTGACCCACGAGCCACATCGGCCCGGAAATACTTTCGTCGGTACTTTCATCACGGCTCTTGTACCGCATCAACACGGAGCGTTATAACGTTCAAAGCTGGTCAGCCGTCTTCATGTCAATCCGCGTGCTGCGTACCCTGCGAAGGAGACGTCCCATGACCATCAGGAAATCGGCCCTGCTCGCGGGCGCGGGCATGCTGGCCATCGCCGTGGCGGTGCCGCTCGACACCTCGGCCACCGCGGCGCCGATGGACGAGCTCGACATGTCCACGACCGCACAGACCCTCGACACGAGGCTCGGCCACGACTTCGGCGGCGCCTGGATCGAGGAGGGTCGCCTCGTCGTCGCGGTGACCGACGCCGCGAAGGCGGCCGAGGTGACCGAGTCCGGCGCCGAGGCGAAGGTGGTACGCCACAGCGCCGCGGAGCTGGACGCGATGGTGGCGGACCTGAACGCCGCCGAGGCGACAGCGCCGGACTCGGTGACGGTGTGGGGTGTCGACGTGCGGCACAACACGATCAACATGACCGTCCTGCCCGGCGCCGCCGCGGACGCGCGGAACTTCGCCGCCTCCGTCGGCATCGATGACGTGCGCATCGATGAGTCGGCCGAGGTGCCGCGCCTGTTCGCGGACATCCAGGGTGGCGAGCCGTACAACATCGGCCAGTCCCGCTGCTCGGTCGGGTTCTCGGTCGACGGCGGCTTCGTCACCGCCGGCCACTGCGAGGCGCTCACCGGCGGCGGCGCGCTGACCAAGGACGGCCAGCCGCTCGGCGACTGGGGTGGCTCCCAGTTCCCCGGCGCCGACCACGCGTGGGTGCGGGCGAGCGCCGACTGGACTCCCGTCGGCCAGGTGGCCGGCGTCGGCGGCGTCTCCGGCTCGCAGGAGGCCGCGACCGGGGCGGGCGTCAGCAAGTCCGGCTCGACGACCGGCGTGACCCAGGGAACCATCGGTGAGAAGAACCAGACCGTGAACTACCCGGAGGGCACCGTCACCGGCCTCACGGCGACGAACGCGCTGTGCCAGCCGGGTGACTCCGGTGGCGCGTTCATCTCCGACGGCCAGGCGCAGGGCGTGGTGTCCGGCGGCAACAGCTTCACCTGCTTCTTTCAGCCGGTGAACCCGATCCTGCAGACCTACGGGCTCAGCCTGGTAACCGGCTGAGCCGTACGGCGGGCGGCCGGGTGGCCAAGCCGTTGCCTTCGTTCGACCCGGACGACGGAGTCGTCGTGATGGCGCCGGAGCGCGACGAGCCGGGCTACTGGGTGGGCTGCCCCGCGGTCCTGCATGAGCCGGAGAACGGCCGGTTCCTGCTGACCTACCGGCAGCGCCGCCCCCGCGGCGCCGAGGCGGAGCGGGGCTGGCGCTGTGCGGTCGCGACCAGTGTGGACGGAGTGCGCTTCACCGACGTGTGGTCCGTACACAAGGACGAGCTGGGCACCCCGTCGATGGAGCGGTTCAGCCTGCTGCCCACCGGCGACGGCCGCTACCGGCTCTATATGTCCTATGTGGACCCGACCGACAACCGCTGGCGGATCGACGTGCTCACCGCGGACGCGCCGGACCGGTTCGACGTGGCGAACGCGGAACCGGTGTTGACCGCGGAGTCCACGGGTACCGAGGGGGTCAAGGATCCCTACACGATGCGGGTCGGACCGGTGACCTATCTCTTCGCCTCCTACGCCGAGGCGCGCGCGGACCTCCCGCCGGAGGCGCACGGCTCCGCCGACATCTACAACGTCGGCGCCACCACGCATCCGACCGGCATGGCCACCAGCCTCGACGTCCGCCGGTTCGACTGGCACGGCGCGGTGCTGCGGACCGGCGACGGCTGGGACGGCTACCAGGCACGGTTGAACAGCATGGTGGCGATCCACGGCGGCTATCTCGGCTTCTACGACGGCTCCGCCGGGCACGCGGAGAACTACGAGGAGCGTTGCGGCGTAGCGGTTTCCCACGACCTTCGGCACTGGTCGTCGCTGTCCCCGGACGGCCCGTGGCTCACCTCGCGGCATGGCACCGGCTCGGTGCGCTACGTCGACGCCCTGCTCGTCGACGGCCGATGGTGGCTGTACTACGAGCGTTCCCGCGACGACGGTGCGCACGAGCTGCGCCTGGCCACCGCGCCGACCTGACCGGGACTAGTCCGCCTCCCCGGAATTAAAAGTGTTGGTTACGTCCCGGCGAACAGTGCGGATATCCGGTGGATTGTGGCTGAGTGCCGTCACGGTACCCCTGAGGTTTCGTTGGTCGGCACAAGACCTCACACGATGATCCACGAGACAAGCCCTAGTCTGGTCCGCTCGGACGGGCCACCTCGATGCCGATCTTCCCGCCGATGCGCAGCGCCGTGATGCGGGTCGGCTCCACGGTGAAGCCGGCCGCGGCGATCCGCCGGGACACGGCGTCGCCGACGTTGTCCCGCATCTGCTCGCGCATCCGGCCGCGGGCCCCGCGGTTCCGGCGCCCCCAGCCGATTCCGTGGCCGTGCTCCTCGAGCACCGCGTCGGCCAGGACCAGCAGCCCGTCGGGCCGCAGCACGCGGCGAACCTCCGCCAGCAGCGCGTCCTTCGACGGGCCGTCCAGGTGATGCAGCATCAGGCTGGAGAAGACCACGTCGAACGAGCCGTCGGGATAGGGCAGCTCCTGGGCGAACCCGCGGTCCAGCCGCATTCTGAGGCCGGCCCGCCGGGCCTTGCGCCCGGCACGGGACAGCGCCTTCGCGTCCGGGTCCAGCCCGACGAGCTCGACGTCGCGGTGCCGCTTTCCGGTCGACCGCAACAGGTTCCCGGTGCCACAGCCGACGTCCAGCACCCGGTGCCCGTCCCGCGGCGCGGACAGCGTGACCATCTCCTCGTGCACCGGCGCCAGCCCGAACACATGGTGCACCACGTCGTAGAGCGGCGTCAGGAACTGCTTGCCCAGGCCCGGGATGTAGTCCCGTTCGACCTGTGGATGAGACGTTCTTTCGGTCATACCGCCATTCTGGCCTTTCCCAGAGCAGCGGGTATGTACCGATACGTGGCTCGAATGGGATGATTCGACGGTGCGAACCATGCGAACCGCCCCGGGCCGGGACCGGCCCCCGACCTACTCGATGGTGCCGACGCCCGGCGAGCTGCCCGTGGCGACCTGGCGGCTGGAGCACGGCTGGGAGGCGGACGGCTCCTTCGAGGAGCACACGCACGACTTCCCCGGCCTGGCGTACTTCGAGACCACCGGCGGGCTGCTGCGCACCGGCCGGCGGGCCTGGCCGATCGAGGCGGGCAACCTGTTCGTGATCGCACCCGGCGACGTGATGGGCCGCATCCACGCCGCCGACCTGGCGGACTGCCAGGGCTGGGGCGTGTTCTTCACCGCCGACGCGCTCGGCCCGGACGTCCCCGGTGCGCACCTGGCCTGGCGCACCCACCCGCTGCTGTTCCCGTTCGTCCGCGGCGGGGCCATCGGCGCGCTGCGGCTGCGGGTGCCCGAGCCGGACCGGCCCGAGTGGGTCGCCCGGATCCGCGCCCTGCACGACGAGCTGGCGCAACGCCGGGACGGCTACCGGGAGGCCGTGCTGGCCCACCTGGTGTTGCTGCTGGTCGGTGTCTCCCGGCTGGCCGCCGACGTGGTGGGCGACCTGCGCGAGAACCGGGAACCACTGCTCGCCGAGGTGTTCGAGGTCATCGAGCGGCGCTACCCGCAACCGCTGTCTCTGCGCGACGTGGCCGCCGCGGTGAACATCTCCCCGGGCCACCTGACCTCGACGGTACGCCGACGAACCGGCCGCACCGTGCAGGAGTGGATCACCGAGCGGCGGATGGTGCAGGCCCGGCGGCTGCTCGTCGCGACCGAGCTGCCGATCGGCGAGGTGGGCAGGCGGGTGGGCTTCCCGGACGCCGGCTACTTCACCCGCGTCTTCGGCAAGGTGCACGGGACGAGCCCCGCGCGGTGGCGTAGTGCCGCGCCGCCTGTAGCGGGTTGACTACCCACAGCGGTCCGCAGATCATTGTCTAGACCAATGTCCGTCTGCTGCCTGCCGAGGGAGTTCACATGTCGCGACGTCAATGGCGAGGTCGCTGGTTCATGGCCATCCCAGCCGCTGTCGGCGCCCTGCTGCTGTCCATGATCGGTGCGGCCAGTGGGGCGGCCAGTGGGATGGAGGCCAGGGCGGACGTTCCGCTGGACGAGCTTCGCGTCGCGACCACCGAAGTCGCCGCGGGCTTGGCGCGGCCGACCGCGATCGCCGCGCTGAAGGACGGCAGCGGGCGCCTGCTGATCACGGAGAAGTCCGGTACCGTCCGCGGATTCCACCCCGACACCGGGCTCGAGGCCGAGCCGGTGCTCGACATCACCGACCGGGTCGACGAGTCGGAGAACGAGCGGGGGCTGCTCGGTCTGGCCGTCGCGCCCGACTTCGGGCAGAGCCAGGCCGTCTACGTCGCCTACACGGCGCTGCCGAACGGCGCGGTGACGCTGTCCCGGATCCGGCTCGACACCGGGGCGGAGGAGGTGCTGCTGGTCCAGGAGCACGCCGAGTTCGGCAACCACAACGGCGGGCACCTCATGTTCGGCTCGGACGGCCACCTGTACTTGGGCATCGGCGACGGCGGTGGCGGCGGGGACCCGCTCGAGAACGGGCAGAACCTGAACACCCTGCTCGGCAAGATCGTCCGGATCGACGTGAGCGCGACCTGCGGGGACCTGCCCTACTGCGTGCCGGCGGACAACCCGTTCGTCGGCGTGAGCGGGGCGCGGGCGGAGATCTGGTCCTACGGGCTGCGCAACCCGTGGCGGTTCTCGTTCGACGAGGCCGACGGCTCGCTGTGGATCGCGGACGTCGGGCAGGGCAGGTTCGAGGAGGTCGACCACATCGCCGGTGCCCAGGGTGGGGTGAACTTCGGCTGGTCGTGCATGGAGGGCCCGAACGTCTTCGACGAGCAGCGGTGCGAGCCCGACGTCGAGTACACCGACCCGGTGTTCCACTACGCCTCCGGTACCGAGGGCTGCGCGGTGATCGGCGGCTTCGTCTACCGCGGCGAGCGGTTCGCCGACCTGGCCGGCGGCACGTACGTGGCCACCGACTACTGCTCGGCCACCGCGTGGGCACTGCGGGCGAACGCGGACGGCACCTACACCAGCGGCACGATCGGCGCCTTCCCGGAGACGGTCACCGCGTTCGGCGCCGACGAGGCGGGCGAGCTCTACGTGGTGAACGACCAGCCGGGCAGGCTCTTCCGCGTCTCCTTCGAACACGTCCCGGCTGTGTGACCATGGGGGTCGCGACCGGAAGCGGGGTGCGGCCAGTGGTGAGAGCCAAGCGGGACCGCGACGAGGTGTTCGTCGAGTACACCAAGAGCGTCTGCCCGGTGTGCAAAGTCGTGGTGGACGCGCAGGTCAACATCCGTGAGAACAAGGTGTTCCTGCGTAAGCGCTGCCGCGAGCACGGCTGGTTCGAGGCGCTGGTCTACGGCGACGCGCGGGCGTACCTGGCCTCGGCGCGGTTCAACAAGCCGGGCACGATCCCGCTCACCTTCCAGACCGAGGTCAAGGACGGCTGCCCGTCGGACTGTGGGCTGTGCCCGGAGCACAAGCAGCACGCGTGCCTGGGGATCATCGAGGTCAACACGGCCTGCAACCTTGACTGCCCGATCTGCTTCGCCGACTCCGGCCACCAGCCTGACGGGTATGCGATCACCCTGGAGCAGTGCGAACGCATGCTGGACGTGTTCGTCGATTCGGAGGGCGAGCCCGAGGTGGTGATGTTCTCCGGCGGGGAACCGACCATCCACAAGCACATCCTCGACTTCATCGACGCCGCGCAGTCCCGGCCGATCAAGGTGGTCAACCTCAACACCAACGGCATCCGGCTCGCGACCGACAAGCGGTTCGTCGCCGCGCTGGCCGAGCGCAACCGGCCCGGTCGGCCGGTGAACGTGTACCTGCAGTTCGACGGGTTCGACGAACGCACCCACCGCGAGATCCGCGGCACGGACCTCCGCGACCGCAAACGACGGGCGCTCGACAACTGCGCCGCGGCCGGCCTGACCGTCACCCTGGTGGCCGCGGTCGAACGCGGTCTCAACGAGCACGAGGTCGGCGACGTCGTGCGGTTCGGCATCGAGCATCCGGCGGTGCGGACCGTGGCCTTCCAGCCGGTCACGCACTCCGGGCGGCACGTGGAGTTCGACCCGCTGACCCGGCTGACCAACTCCGACGTGATCGAGCTGATCGCCGACCAGTGCCCGGACTGGTTGCGCACGAACGACTTCTTCCCGGTGCCGTGCTGCTTCCCGACCTGCCGCTCGATCACCTACCTGCTGGTGGACCGCAAGCCCGACCGCACCGACGTCGTGCCGATCCCGAGGCTGATCAACCTGGACGAGTACCTGGACTACGTCACCAACCGGGTGCTGCCCGACGCGGCGGTGCGGGCCGCGCTGGAGAAGCTGTGGAGCGCCTCGGCGTTCATGGGCGCGGACACCACCGCCCGCAGCCTGGAAACCACCGCGGCGGAGCTGGAGTGCGCCGCGTGCGGGATCGACCTGCCCCAGGCCGTGAAGGAGCTCGACGAACGGGCGTTCATGATCGTGGTGCAGGACTTCCAGGACCCCTACACGCTCAACGTCAAGCAGCTGATGAAGTGCTGCGTGGAGGAGATCACCCCGGACGGGCGGATCATCCCGTTCTGCGCCTACAACTCCGTGGGCTACCGCGAACAGGTCCGGGAACAGATGTCCGGCGTTCGCGTGGCTGACGTGGTGCCCAACGCGATCGAGCTCCAGCCTCTGGTCACCGACTCGCCATACGGCTCGAAGATCGCCGGGAACGGCAACGGGACTGGCGACGGGCCGGTGGTCGCGCCCGACACCACGAACGTCGGGCGCCGGGCAGTGGAGCGATGAGCACCCCGGAGGAGATCAAAGCCTGTTGCGCCGCCGCCTACGGGCAGGACGCGGTGGCGCTGGTGCTCGGCGAGTCCTACCACCCCGGCGGGTTGGCTCTCACCCGGAGACTGGCCGACGTGCTGGGGCTGCGGAGCGGACAGCGGGTGGCCGACATCGCGTCTGGTCCCGGGGCGACCGCGTGCGCGCTGGCGAGCGAGTACGACGTCGGTGTGGACGGCGTGGACCTCGGCGAGTCCGGAGTGGAGCGTGCGCGAGCGGCGGCGGAGCAGGCCGGGCTCGCGGGGACGGTCCGGTTCCACGTGGGCGACGCCGAACGCCTTCCCTTGCCCGACAACGCGTTCGACGCGGTGGTGTGCGAGTGCGCGTTCTGCACGTTCCCGGACAAGGCAACGGCCGCGGCCGAGTTCGCCAGAGTGCTGCGCTCTGGGGGAAAGGTCGGCATCACCGACGTCACCGTGACCGAATCCGGTCTGCCGGAGGAGCTGACCACGCTGGCGGCGTGGGTGGCCTGCATCGCCGACGCTCGCCCGCTGGCCGGGTACGCGGACCTCCTGGCCAACGCCGGACTGCGCACCGTGCGCACCGAATCCCACGACGACGCCATCGCGGTGATGATCGAGGCGATCGAGGCGAGGCTGACGCTGCTGCGCATGACCGCGGCCGACCGACTGACCGAGGCCGGTGTCGACGTGGACACCGTGCTGCGCCACACCTCCCTGGCCTCCCGCGCGGCCAGGCAGGGCCTCATCGGCTACGCCCTCCTGGTCGCCGAGAAGCCCTGACACCTCCCCGTCGCACCTCGTGCCGTTCAGAGCTCGTCAGTGGCGACCGGTGCGTCGTTCGGCCTCGGTTCGCACGGCGTGGAAGGTGTCCGTGACGGCCCGCTCCCAGCGGCCGGCGACCGCCGCACCCCACCATTCGCCCACGGCCCACAGGTCGGTGCCCAGCTCACCGGTGTACTCGAGGCGGGTGCCGAAGGGCTGCTCGGTGAGCAGGAACCGCTCGACCACGTGCGGCACCGGGCCGCGCACCAGCCGGAAGTCCACGCGGTCCGGTCGGGTGAACCGGACCGTCTCCACGGTGGTGGCCACCAGCCGTCCGCGGACCGGAGTGCGGTGCGCGGCCAGCGCCATGTCGCTGCCGCGTTCCAGCACCGTCACCTTCTCCCGGATCGCGCGGGTGGCGCGCCCCAGGTAGGGCTCGGCCAGCAGATCGAACACCACCTCCCGCGGCGCCCACACGTCGACCGACAGCGGACCCAGCGGGCGCATTCGCCGCCCAACGCCCAAATCGAGCGGTATCGCGGCCGTGACCAGCCCCAGGTAGGCACCCGCCGCGAGGCCGCCGGCCGCGGTCGTCACGGCCAGCGACCCGGTCAGTATCCGAGATTTCCGGCCCACAGCGGCATCCTTCCGTGCCTTGGCTTCCGTCAGGCGAAGGTGCCCAGCCAGGTGGTCAGGCCGTACAGCGCCAGGTAGGTGGCAACCGCGACCGCGAGCACCCCGGCGATCCGGCGCCGGTGGTGCCGCAGGCCGGCGATGCCGCACTGGTCACGTCGACGCAGCGCCACCCATACCAACAGGACCAGGACGGCGAGGCCGCCGAGCCGGAACCACCAGGCGAAGTCGCCGTACAGGTTCGTGGCCCAGCTGAACGCCGTGCCCGCGGACACGATCCCCAGCAACGCCAGCACGGTCGGGCCCACGCAGCACAGGATGCCCACCAGCCCACTCGCCAGCCCCATCCGCCACACCGGCAACCGGCCGGTCGCCGTCCCCGGCCGGCCGCGCTCGTGGCCCTGCTCGTAGCTCTGGTGGCTCTGGTCGGGTTGGGTCATCGAACCGGCCTCCTCTCGCTCGACTCTGCCAGACCGGCGGGCCTCGTGCCCCGAACCCGACGAGCCTGGTCCAGACTTACGTCGTACGGTCGAGGTGCGTGGCAGGAGTGGATGTCGTGGCTACCGAAACAGGACCCGGACCTCAGGTCCCGTTGAACAGGCAGCGGGTGCTCCGCGCCGCCGTCTCCGTCGCGGACGCGCGTGGGATCGAGTCACTCACCATGCGCAGCCTCGCCGAGGCGCTCGGGGTGGAGGCGATGTCGCTGTACTACCACGTGGCCAACAAGGAGGCGATCCTGGACGGTGTCGTCGAGGTCATCATGGGCGAGATCGACGAGGCCGTGAACCGGGCCGACGTGCCAGCGGCCGAGGACGGCTGGAAGACGGCGTTGCGCGCGCGGATTCTCGCGGCACGCGGGGTACTGCTCCGCCATCCCTGGGCGCCTGGTGTCTTCGGGACACGCACCACCACGAGCCTGGCGGTGGTGCGGTACTTCGACGCGGTGGTCGGTGTGCTGCGAGCAGGCGGCTTCAGCTACGACCTGATCCATCACGCGCTGCACGCCCTGGGCAGCCGGGCGCTGGGCTTCACCCAGGAGCTGTTCGAGCCGGCCAACAACGACGGTGACGACGACGCGGCCACGGAGATGCTCGAGCAGCTGGTCGACCAGGTGCCCTATGTGGTGGAGATGATGGGCGAGGTCGCCCACGACGACCCGGACTCGACGCTGGGTTGGTGCGACGACCAGGTCGAGTTCGAGTTCGGACTCGATCTGATCCTCGACGGCCTCGAAAGGCTTCGCGCGACGGCCTGACGCCCCGCCGGGCATCGGACGATCTTCCTCATCGGATCTCGAACTCACCTCGCGCCTTGACCGCCTTACGACATACCTTACGGCGCAAGTTCATGGGTGCGTGCTCGCCGGAGTCGTTCCAGGGCGCCGTCGCCGCGGGCCTGCTGTCCATCGACACCCGCCGGGGCGCCGCGGCCAGCGACGTCGCCCAGCTGCTGCAGGAGGCGGTGGCCGAAGCGGGTGGGGCGGACGCCGAGACCATCGCCCGGTCGCTCGTCGAGCGGTGCCGCGAGGACAAGCGCCGCATCCCGGGAGTCGGCAACCCGCTGCACAAAGGTGACCGACCCACGCGCCGACGGGGTGTTCGAGGTGGCCACGACGCCTGCGTGGCGGGCATCCACGTCGACGTGCGGCGCCGGACCGCGGCACCGACCAGCGAGGCGACCGGCCGGCCGCCGGTGATCAACTACAGCGGGTCGGTCGGGGCTCACTTGGCGGAGAAGGAGTCGCCGCACGCGGGAATGCCGTTCGGCGGCGTGTCGCCCGACACCTTCGGCAAGTCCGTGTAGAGGTCGGAGACGTAGACACCCTCGGTGGTCCTGTCCCAGACCGTGGACGACCGGCCCGAGGACGGGTCGGAGACCTCTCTGCCGTCGCGCTCCTGGCATTCGATCAGGACGGACTCGCCTTCGCCATAACCGTTACCGGCTCGCTCGGGGCCGAACGGGCTCCGGTAGCTGTAGGTACCCAGGTAGGCGTTCTTGGACTTGGACCAGGTGTTGGTGACCTTGGCGGGCCAGGTCTTCGGCGGTGGCGTGGCGGCCTGCCGCTGCTCGTCCCCGCCGGACGTGAAGGCACCGAGTGCCGCCGCCACGACCGCGACGACGCCGATGGCGACGATCCCCACCGCGATCAGTGCGGCGGTGCGGTGTTGCCGGAGCCTCTGCCGCCAACTCGGTCCCGGAGGGGCCGGGGGCGGGCCGCTCGGTTGCGAAGCGTCGAGCCATGGCGGTCGGCCGTCCGGTGGCGCGTGGGGCACCGTCGCGCCCTCGTCGGGATAGGCGACCGGCACGGGCACGCCGTTCGCCCGGCCCACGGCCAGGGCACCGGTCGGCGCGCCCGCCGAGGTACCGGCCGGCGTGTTGGTGAGGGTGTTGGTGATCGCGTCCGCGAGTGCGTCGGCGTAGGCGCCGGCGTGTGGCCAGCGGTGGTCGCGATCGGGCTCCAGGGCCCGGGCCAGGACCTGCGCGAGCCGGGTGGGCAGGGTGAGCACCTGCAGCGCGCCGGCGTGGTACTTGATGCCGGCGAGCAGGTGGAAGGTGAACGCGCCGAGCCCGTAGACGTCGGCGCGGGCGTCGATGTCCTGCCGCTGCTCCTCCTGCTCGGGCGACATGTAGCCGGGCGTGCCCGCGGCGACGGTGAACCCGGAGGCCTGCGCGACATGCTTGGCGACGCCGAGGTCGCCGATCAGTACCCGCTCGCCACCGTCGATCGTGCTCTGCAGCAGGACGTTCGACGGCTTGATGTCGCGGTGGACCACCCCGAGCCGATGCAGCACCGCCACCGCGCGGGCGGTCTCCACGGCGATGTGCGTCGCGTCCGGCACCGGCAGCGCCACACCGTTCAACCGGTCGGCCACGGTGCCGCGATCGGCGTAGGACATCACGAAGTACGGCCGGCCGTCGGGCAGCTCGCCGACGTCGTACATACGCACCACGCGGTCGGAGTCCGCCTGGCGCAGCAGCCGCGCTTCCCGCAGGAACCGCTGGTGCACGTCGCGCACGTTCGCCCAGTTCTCGGCCAGCACCTTGATCGCCACCGGCTCACCGAGGGCATGGTCGGTGCCCAGCCACACCGACGCGAAGCCACCGCTACCGAGAAACCGCGACACTCGGTAGCGGCCGATCCACTCAGGGCCAGGCACGGTGACATCCTGCCGGATTCGGCCCGCGCTGTGGCCGGAAACACCCAACAGCCCGCGTCGAACCGACCGTGGCAGGCGTCCGGTGGTTCCCCTGGTGCAGGTTCACAGTTCGCCGAGCCTGCTCAGGACGCGTCCGGCGGCGGCCCGCAGGGTGGCGTCGTCCACGTACCGGCCCGAGGACAGGTAGAGCACGCGCTGGTCGGGGCGCGGCCGGTCGATGGGCGGGCTGTCGAGCAGCACCATGACCTGGGTGGCGACGACCCAGGCCGGCTTGCCGGCGAGCGTGAACGTGACCTGCCCCTTGGCGGCGGGCGAACTGACGGGCGAACTGACGTCGACGACCGCCGCGAAGCCGTGCAGCGGGTGCCGGGCACCGGCCGGGTGGGTGTGTACGGCACGCGGCCGCGCGCGTCCGGTGCGGGTACCGCGGGCAGCGCGCCAAGCAGCCGCCGCAGGATGGCGCCGAGGTCCTGGCCTCCGGACGACTCGATGGTCACGTGGGGGACCGGCCACGTCTCCGACGCGTCCTGCGCAAACCAGTCCCGCTCCCCCGCCGGCAGTAGCGCGGTCGCGGCGGCCACGAACCACGCCCCCGCGTCGCCGATGCGGACCTCGTGACCGGCGATGGTCTCCGAGCCGGGGCCCGATGTCCTCGATGTCCTTGCGCCATGGCCAGGCGCACGCTCAACGCACCACTGGCGACCACGCACGTGGCGTCGTCGACCTGGTTCTCGACCGTCCGGCCGACGGGTCCGCCGTGGAGCTCCCACCACCGCTGCGCGGGGATCGCCTGGCAGATCGCCTGTGCGGCCGTCTCCGGGCGCACGTAGCCGATCCCGTCCCCGAACGGCATCGTCACGGGCCGCGGGCCCTTGTCCGGCGGCGTGGGCGGCGGCGGGGCCGCGGTGGTGGCCTCGGATGTCCGCGACGGATCGGTCGCCGGCTCGGCGGTGCACCCGGCCACCAGCACGGCGACGCCCACGCCGGCGGAGAGCAGCCACCGCATCACCCGATACCCCCGACCGCAACGAATCCCGAGCACCCAGGATCGGCATTGCCCCCGGACCGAACATGGTGCGCTGTCACAGGGATCGGGTCGGCGGTGTCTTGAGGACGAGAGTCGCCGACTACCTCCAGGAGAACCTCATGAACCTCGCTCTGTGGATCGTCGCCGGACTGCTTGCCGTCGCCTATTTCGTCGGCGGCAGCCTCAAGCTGATCATTCCGAAGGAGAAGATAGCCACCGTCCGCGGCGGGGGATGGGTCGAAGACTTCAGTGCTGGCAGCGTCAAGTCCATCGGAGCCCTGGAGGTCCTGGGTGCGGTGGGTCTGATCCTGCCCGCCGCGCTCGACATCGTGCCGGTCCTGGTGCCGGTGGCCGCCCTGGGGCTGGCGACGATCATGGTTGGTGCGGTGATCACCCGCATCCGGCGTCGCGAGGCCACATTCATGGTGGGGGACCTGGTCTATCTCGTCCTGGCCGGCTTCGTGGCGTGGGGCCGCTTCGGCCCGGAGTCCTTCACCGGTTGAGCGTCGGCCCGGGATGCGAAGATGTGGCGGACCGATCGGCGCAAGCGCTCGTTGAAATGAGGCACAGTGGAGCTCGTCTACCCGCCGGTGATCCTGAGCTGCAAGGCCCTGTTCCGCGTGCTCGACCTGAAGCTGGACCTGAAGGGCACCGAACACATCCCGGCGGCCGGCGGGGCGGTGCTCGCCTGCACCCATGTCAGCTACCTGGACTTCATCTTCTGCGGGCTCGCGGGGCTGCCCGCGCGACGCAAGACCCGGTTCATGGCCAAGCAGGAAATCTTCGCCAACCGGATCGCCGGTCCGCTGATGCGGGGCATGCGGCACATCTCGGTCGATCGCTCGGCCGGCCAAGGCTCCTATCGCGAGGCGGTGGCCGCGCTGCGGACCGGTGAGGTGGTCGGCGTGTTTCCCGAAGCCACCATCAGCCGATCCTTCACCGTGAAGGCGATCAAGACCGGCGCGGTACGGATGGCCATCGAGGCCGACGTGCCGATCATCCCGATGACGGTGTGGGGCAGCCAGCGACTCTGGACCAAAGGCCGGCCACGCAACCTCACCCAGCGCCACGTGCCGATCCTGATCCGGGCGGGCGAGCCGCTCTACCCGACCCCCGGCGACGACCAGGACGCGCTCACCAGTGACCTGCGAGCGAGGATGTCCGCGCTCCTCGACCAGGCGCAGCGCGACTACCCCGCCGCCGCCGAGCACGGCGAGCAGGCGTGGTGGCTGCCCACCCACCTCGGCGGCACCGCACCCACCCCGGAGGCGGCCGCCGCCCTCGACGCCAACCGCTGACCCACGCGGTGAAGCCGCCAACTGCCAAACGAGAAGGCGCCCCGATGACCGGTGCGCCGGGGTTTGGGCCTACCGCGGCGCACGGCCGGTGCGGCGCACGGCGTCCTTGACGAAGTCGTAGGTCGACCGGCCTGCCTCGATCAGGTTCAGTTCTCGGTTGAAGCTCCAGGCGAAGAGGCCGGCCGCGGTGAGGTCGGCGACCGACTCGTCGGTGAGCAGCGTGCGTACGTCCTGGTCGACGACGTCGGGCGGGACGTCCTTGTTGCCGTAGCCGGCCACCATGACCTGGCCGTACTCGCCGAGGATGTCGACGCTGCGCCGGATCTGCTCGACGTTGCCGTGCGGTTGCTTGCTCACGACCGACTGGAAGTCCGAAGCCTCCAGCACGTCGGCGAAGTGCTCGAACATGGACGGGCCGGCACCCGTCTCGGGGTCGTCGTCGAGGGTGGCCTGCCACGACTGCCATCCCAGCGACACCCGCGCGTTGGGCGCCTCGGTGTGGAAGACGTCCCGGACCTCCAGGTAGCGGTCCTTCAGCGCCTCGAAGTACGCGGTCGCGGCGGGGGTGTGGGCGTAGTACCCGTCATAGCCGCAGGCCATCGCGCTGACCTCGTGAAACACGGTGACGTACAGCGGGGGGCCGTCGGCTCGACCGGCGAAGGTCCGCGCGAGCGTACGCATGTGCTTGAGGAAGTCGTCGGACAGGGGCTCACGCCGGCCACAGGCCGGGCCGTACTCGGTGTCGAACGGGACCTCGGGGCTGTCCTCCACCCAGTTCGCCACGACCAGGTGCAGCGCGTACCCGTTCGCGTAGGCGTCGGGCACCAGGCTGTCGCGCCAGCTCGTCAACGTCGGTAGGTCGCTCGGCTTGTGGTACGTGGTGGAGAGCAGCCAGGTCGGGGTGTCCCGCACCAGCTCGCTCGCCCGCGCCGCGTCGGCCCCGCCACCAAGGCCGTACAGCAGCTCGGCGTCGCCGTCGGCGGGCGCACCGGGCACCTCGCGGCGAGGCGACGGCGCGGGCTCCTCGCCCGTGGTGGCCGAGTCCGACTCGGCCCCCGGCACGAGGAGGACACCGGCGACGAGCACGCCGACCACGCCGAGGCCGGCGGCGGTCGCGAGCACACCGCGGTTGACCCGGCGCCAGGGCCGCCCGGTGGTGGCGATCGCCCTGAGGCGCTGGACGGACTCGCCGGCGGTCGGCCGGCGAGCCGGGGCTGGATCGGTCAGCGCGGTCAGCAGGTTGGCGAGCGCGGAGCCCGGTCTGGTCGGCTCGTTGCCCTCGACGGCGGCCGACAGCGTCACGCCGAGCGCGTACAGGTCGGCCGCCGGCGTGACGGCGGTCCCCATGGCCACCTCCGGAGCCACGTACCCGGGCGTGCCCGGGCTGTGCGCCGTCCCGGTCAGGGTGACCTGGGCCCACACCGCGATGCCGAGATCGGCCAGCTTCACCGTCGCGTCCTCGGCGATGAGGATGTTGCCCGGGGTGATGTCCCGATGCACCATCCCCCTGGCGTGCATGGCGGACAGCGCGGCGGCGACCTGCTCACCGACGTGCGCCGCGCGGCAGGGCGACAGCGGTCCGTCGGTCCGCAGGATCTCCGCCAGACTGCGCGCCGGCAGGTACTCCATGACCAGGTACCGCTCGCCGTCCTCGACCACCACGTCGAACACGGCGATCACGTTGGGATGCTGCAGCCCCGCCCCGATCCGGGCCTCCCGGCGGATGTCCTCGCCGTCACCGGTGTCGGCCCGCTTGATCGCGACCACCCGGCGCAGCTCGAGATCCGTGGCGCGCCACACGACCCCCATGCCGCCCGTGCCCACGGCGTCCTCGAGCCGATACCTGCCGACGATGACGTCCCCGCTACGCACCGTCTCATGCTAATGACACTCAGCTGCCCTGGCGAGACACCCCCGGGCGCGGAGCCGACAGTCCCGAGTGGACAGATAGCTGTGCGGCGCTCACACCTGTTTGCGTAGCCCGCGCGCGCCCAGGGTGACGATCGCCAGGCCGGCCACCGCGAGGACCAGCCCGATCACCAGCCACGTCGACGAGCTCGACATGAAGCTGCCGCCGATCACCCCGAGCCCCTGCAGGAACCAGACACCGCCGACCACCACGCACACCACACCGACCGTCACCAGCGTCCAGCCCTTCATCCGGCCAGTCTCGCGCGTTCCGCTCGCGCGCGCCAGAGGTTCCCGGCAGGGCGGCGACGCGCGTCGGCCGGCCCCATCCGGGACCGGCCGACGCCGTACGGGTTGTCGGTCAGCTGGTCGACTCAGCCTGCCACGACGTGAAATGGCCGACGGAATCGCCGACCGTGTCGTAACCGCGGTAGTACGCGGTCGTGTTCTCGTCGGCCTCGGAGAAGCTGCAGTACACCCAGATGCCACTGGCGTGGCTGTTCGGGTTGAGGCAGTACCCGTAGTACCGCGAGCCCGCGTCGTAGAAGTCGAGCTGGCCCACCGCCGAGCGGCCGTTCGACTCGTCGTCGCGTACCCAGATCTTGTCCCCGTTACGCACGAAGCAGACGTGGACATAGCTGTTGTTCGACGCCTCGTTGCCGCTGCAGCCGTGGCTGTCAGCCTGCACCGCGAGGTCGAGCTGGGCCGCCTCGGCGGCGCTCGCCGACTGGGCGATCTTGACGACGCTGCGGACGCCCACCTCGTCGCTCTGCGGTGCCGCGGGCGACGCGGCGGCTACCTGCGGGACGAACGCCAGACCGGTCGCGGCCAGCATCGGCAACGCGATCCCGGCCATGATCTTCCTTCGAACACTCACGAAACTTCCCCCATGGTTCGTGGCACGCGAATTTCACGGCCACTGAACAGGAGTCGGCGGGGCGGGAGCAGATACCCCGGTCGGTCCGCTCGGTCAGTCCGTCGGCGCGACGGTGATCACGACGTTGCCGATCTTCTGTCCGGTCTCCACGTACCGGTAGGCATCGACGATCTGGTCCAGCGGGTACCGCCGGTCGATGACCGGCTCGAACTTCCCGGACGCGATCAGCTCGCGCAGGTGGCGGACGATCTCCTGGTTGTCCCGCGGGACCGGGAACCTCACCCGCCGGCCGCGAAGCAGCGGGGTGACGAGCGCCAGGACCGGGTTCTGGGCCCAGGGACCCAGCTCCGAGGACACGTACACCGCGCCGGGCTTCAGCAGTCGCTTGCAGTGGCCGAACGTGCTCTTGCCCACCGCGTCGAACACCGCGTCGTAGGTCTGCTCGTCCTCGGTGAAGTCCCCCGCCGTGTAGTCGACGACCCGGTCGGCGCCCAAACCCCGCACCAGCTCCAGGTTCGCCGTGTCGCACACCGCGGTCACGGTGACGTCGAGGCTCTTGAGCAGTTGCACGGCCGCCGATCCGATCCCGCCGGTCGCGCCGTACACGAGGACGTCCTGCCCGGCCCTGGTCCCCGCGTGCCTGACGAACGCGAGGGCGTAGTGCGCGCCCTCGGTACCGGGAGCGACCTGCTCGAAGGCCATGCCCTCCGGGATGGTCGCGATCGAACCGTCCTCCGGAACCGACAGGTACTCGGCGTGCGTCCCGAACGCGCCTTCGTTGTAACCGAACACCCGGTCGCCGACCGCGAAGGTCGTGACTCCGCGGCCGGCGGCCTCGATCTCTCCGGCGAACTCGGTCCCCAGGATCGTCCGTCGCGGCCGGGCGAGGCCGGTGAGGAGTCGTATGAAGAAGGGCCTGGCCGCCCGGTAGGCGCAGTCCGTCCGGTTCACCGTCGCCGTGTGCACCCGGACGAGCACGTCCCGGTCCCCGACCGCCGGCTTGTCCACGTCCTGAATCCGAACGACCTCCGGTGGGCCGTACCTGGTGTGAACCGCGGCCTTCACGCAGAGACCCTAACCCACCGGCGAGCAACCGGGGGCGGACCGCTACCCGGCGTGCCCGGCCATGGCCGCGTCTCGCAACTGCTCGGCCATGGTGATCACGAAGCACCGCATCGGCTCGAAGTCGTCGGCCGAGGACGTCTCCTGCAGGGAGAGCATGAGCTCCTCGCCGGCATGCGCACGCAAATAGAACGGGCTCTGATTATTGCGTTCCGACGACGAGGTCTCGACACTCCAGTCATTTTCCGCGGCGCGGCCGGCGGTCGCCGGCGGAATGGCCACCTGCGCCATGTTGCGGAAATTGTAGAAATAGCGGAACCCGCCGCCGACACCATTCTTTCCGTATTCGCTCACCGCGTCGGTGACCTCGTCCACGTCGAAGATTCCGTGCCGCAGCGACCGCAACGACTCCCAATGCAGGCGGCGCGCACCGGTCGGCAGATCCTCCCCGTCGACGCGGCGGGCGACCATCGGCGCCAGCTGGTTCATCGAGGTGACCAGGCTGCGCCATTTGGGCTCAAGACGGTTGCCGGCGAACAGGGCGACGAGGTGGGCGTCGCGAACCGTCCGCGTGCGCAGCGCCGCCGCGTACGCGGCGAACACCACGCTGGGCAGCGGGATCCCGACCTGCTCGGCGAGCAGCTGAGCGTCGCGCAGCGAGGACACCGACCGTAGCGTCGCCCATCGGGTGCGCGCGTCCGCGGACAGCTCGTCCGGCGGTTCCGGCGCCTCGGCCACCACACGCCGCCAGTACTCGACGGCGGCCGTCCTGCGGTCCGCCCAGGCGTCGGAGTGCTGCTCCTCGGCAAGCTCCCGGCACGTCGGCGCGGACTCGCCGAGATCCTTTCCAGCGAGGAGATCGAGGAACTCCGTGCCCAGTTGCTGCATCGACCAGCCGTCCGCGGTGATGTGATGTACCGACACCACAAGGCATGCCGGCCGGCCGGCCGAGGTGATCAGCCTCGCCCGCCACGGCTTGTCCACGGCCAGATCGAACAGCTCGTCGCCGAGCTCCGCACTCACCTGCCTGGCGAACGCCGTGGCGTCCGCACCACCTTCCCGCACATCGAGCACGACCGGCTCCGGCGCCCAGACCAGCTGTGCGAGATCGCGGCCGAGGTCGAGCCGGTAGCGCGTACGAATCGCCTCGTGGCGCTCCTCCAGCGCCTCGAGCACACCCCGCACGTCGGCGGCCGTGACCCCGTCCGGCAGCGGCCAGACCTGTCGCAGGTTGACCCCGCGCATTTGCTCCGGCGAGAAACGTTCAATCGAGCGCCACAAGGACAGCTGGCCGAAAGTCAGCATGGATCTGTCGATTACCGTCATCGGTCCTCCTCGCCAGGACGGCTCACCGTAGCAGCGGCCCGATCACGTTCGGACGATTTTGCCAGCGCTTGACCACGCACCCATGAATATGACACGGAGCAATCGATCACGTGCTGTACGCATTCGTCGGCGGGACCCGCTATTTGGACCATTGACTGTGATCCACGCCACACCGATACCGGTGTTGTCAGGTTTGTCGTTGACGGCCACAGTCAATGTGGAGAACCTGGCACGATGAGTGACTGGGATGACCGGTATCCGGCCCTGCTGCGCGAGAACCTGCCGGAGTTCCCGGACGGGGCCACCCTCGAACCGGATACCGACCTCGCGGCGGCCGGGCTCGACTCGGTTCAGTTGATCAGCTTGGTCATGGCGCTGGAGGCGGAGTACGGCGTGACCTTCGCCGACGAGTATTTCTCCAGTGACACCTTCGCCACCGCCGGCGCGGTGTGGCGGGCCGTGCAAGAGCTGCGGAGCGAGAAGACGGAGTTGCCACAGTCCGGGTGACTATCCGCCGCAACGAACGGTGGCGGAGAACAGGTATCCCAGCGTCGGGTCGTACTCCGCGAGCAACACCTGCGCTCCGCTGTCCTGCCAGCCGAACAGGCCGCGCGAAAGCTCGAGCCAGACACCGGTGAACGGCTGGTTCTCCCGGCACACCCGCACGTCGCCGCCGACGCTCCGATCCGCTACCACCTCAGCCAGACGTGCTCCGAGAAGCACCGTCGGCTCCGGCCGGTCGCCGGAAAGCCGGGCCACCTCGGCGGCCAGCACCTCGGCCACATGATGCTCCGCCAGCTTCGTGTGCCGCCGGATCGACAGCGCACCCCGCCGCCCGCCCGGTTCCAGCACCACTCCCACCGCCGCGGCGCGATCCGGAACCGGTGTGGGCACGGGAAGTTCGTGGTACAAGGTCGGTTGCTCGGCGACCAGCAGCACCGCTCGCCGGCAACCGCCGGTGCGTGCGTAACCGTCGATCAGATGCAGCGCGGTGAACGCGGCCAGCAGCCCCTGATCGCAGACCGCGAACGCCAGCGGAGCACCCGCGCACTGCCAGCTCAGGTACGTCGCGGTGGCCCGGCCGAGGCGAGCGTCGGGGATTTCGGTAGCGAGCACGAGCAGGTCGGCCGGACGCTCCTCGGACACCAGCTCGGCCAGCAGCGGCAGGCACATCTCCCCGTAGGAGTGCCCGACGCCCCGCTCGATCAGATCCTCGCGCACCGCGATCCCGTACGGTGCGGTCAGGTCGGCGACGTAGCCACGCAGCGCCGGGTTGAGCACCTGGCCGGTCAGCTCATCGAAGGTCCGGCTCGCCGCACTGTGCACTCGCACCCGATTGCCGTCGCCGTTCACCTCACCCGCGGTCAGCGGGCCGGTGACGAACATGCCACGCATCCCGCGCTACCAGTCGTAACCCAGGCGCTCCACGAGGTCGCCGTAGCGCTTGCGGAAGAGCTTGAGGTGGTCGTCGGTGAGATGGTTGCGCCAATCGCCGGGGACGCCCTTACGGTAGTGGCTGGTCTCGTCCTCCTCGCCGATCTTCCTTGTCCCACCGGCCATCTGATCGAAGCTGTGAGTCCGCAACAACTCGTCGAGATGGCCGTCGGGTAGCAGGTCGAGCACCTGCCAGTGCGCGAGCATGCGCCGCCACTGCGCGGCCGAGTCGCTGACCAGGTCCTCCATCCGAACGGGCAGGACGTTCGGGGCGTCGTAATGCCACGAGAGCAGGTGATCGAGGAAGTACCCACTGAACTCGACCTCGGCCGCCATTCCGGCGTCCTTGTCCAGCTTGAGCAGATTGATTCGATGCCGGATCAGCTCCGTCCACTTCACTCCGTCCACTTCGATCGGATGAGAGTTGCGGTGGCTGAAGTAGGCGGACACCACCATGTCCCGCGGGTCTCGGAACAGGTGCACACCACGCGATTCCGGCAACGTGTCGACATCCGGCTGCCTGGCATTGGTCAACATCAGGAAGTCCGGCCGCAACGCCGCCACCGCGTCGCCAAGCGAGCCGTGCTCCGCCCACTGGTGATGGACGAAGTAGATCTGGAACCGCATGCGCAGCGTCGCCGCGACGTCCCGCACGATCGCCTTGGACCACATCGACGCCGCTCGATGCCTTGCATAAAACGCACGAAGCACGTGCCCCTCCTACAGGTCCTGGTCAGGCCAGCTCGGCGATCGCCCCAGAAAGCCCAGCATCCGGTGCGCCACCGGCGCGTCCTCGGCGACCGAAAACCGGTGTCCCCACGGCGCACCGGGACCACCCCACACCCGCGGGATGTCCGGCCAACCCTGCCCCATCGTCAGTACGGTACGACAGGACTCCTCGTCCAGTGCCGGGTCCTGACCAATTGCCCGCGCCACGTCCCAGCCGTGCACCAGGTAGTCGATGAAGTGCATGCCGATGGCACCGGATCCCGGCATCGTCCCGTAGTCGAGCACCTCGACGGTCCGGTCGAGCACCGCGTCGTCGGCGAACGCCGCCGCCACCCGCCGTGCTGACTCCTGGTACGCGGCCCGCCAGTCCTCGCCGAGCGGCAGTCCCACCCATACGTCCGGATCCGCCGGCTCGCCTTCGGCGGCGTCGGCGAAGCCGTGGTTGTTCGCGGTCATGTGCCGCAGCAACACGGCGAGATCCCATTCCACGCACGGCGTCGGTCGCCGCAACTGGTCGTCCGACACGCTCTCCACGATGCGGCAGGTGGCCTCTGACGCCCGCCGATCGAGCTCTCGCAGATCCATGCGGCAGACAGTACAGCCGGCGGCGTGCACGAAACCCGCGAAACCGCTCGCGCGAATCGACGAACGAGTTACCCCGTTCGGCCTACGTCATCGTGGTGCTGTGTGGTTGTTCGCCAAACCCAACCGTCGTCGGGGCCACGGAGGTAAAGTCCACCGTCGCCGCAACGATTCGGCGAACGAAACCTGGTGACTCGCGTAGCGAAGCGTGTGGAGAACGAGATGGCAGCCGAGCCGGACATGCGGCCGAACTACGTGCGCAAGGCGCTGGATCTGTTCGCCGGATACGCCGACCGAGTGGCACTGGTCGCCGGCGACCGGCGGCTCACCTTCGCCGAGCTGCGCGCCGGTGTGTTGGACATCGCCGCGAACTTCGCCGCGCACGGTCTGCGTCCCGGCACGACGGTCGCGGTACTGGTCGGCCATCCGGTCGAGGCGCCGATGCTGCAGTTGGCGTTGCACCTGCTCGGTTGCCGGACGGCGTGGATCTCGGGCAGCGGCACCCCCGTCGAGCAGGACGCCTACCTCGCCAAGGTGCGACCGGAGGCATTCGTCTATGACGCACGGACCCACGGCCAGCGGGGGCGCAAGCACACGGAAAGCCTTGGCGTGCCGGCGTTCTGCCTCGGCCCGAACGGCGCGGGGCCGGACGTGCTCGCCGCTCGCCCCGCCGGCTCCGCACCGTTCGATGTGGACAGTGTGACCGGCCCTGCGACCGGCACGCCGGAGTCGGTGTTCCAGACCAGCGGCACCACCGGAATCCCGAAACCACTGCTCCACACCGCAAACCTCTACGAGCAGATCCTCACCCTCGCCGAACAGATCGTCGCCGCCGGCGAACCACGCTACCGGCACCTCACCGTCACTCCACTGTGGATCGTTTCCGGGCAGACCTCGGCGTTTCTGTACCTGTTCACCGGATCCACACTCGTGACCATGCGTTTCCTTGGCGCACGGGAGTTTCTCGGCATCATCGAGCGGGAACGGATCAATTCCGCGTATGTCTCCCCGT
Source organism: Actinophytocola sp. (assembly GCF_050699935.1). Lineage (NCBI taxonomy): Bacteria > Bacillati > Actinomycetota > Actinomycetes > Pseudonocardiales > Pseudonocardiaceae > Actinophytocola > Actinophytocola sp. The sequence goes on along the minus strand of NZ_JBOHGB010000044.1, from coordinate 7,121 downwards.
TGATGTTCTCCGACCTGTTGGACCATCCGGACTCGAAGAGGTACGACTGCTCGAGCCTGCACACGCTGAGCATCGGCAGTGCGGCGATCACCCCCGCCCGGCTGCGACAGGGCATCGAGCGGTTCGGACCGGTCGTCCGCATCACCTACGGGCTGTCGGAATCCCCCTTCATCTCCGCGTTTCCCAACATCGACGAGGATCCCGAGCGGCCGGGCCGGCTGCGGTCGTGCGGCACCACCTACGGCGACGTGCGGCTGCAGATCCGCGGCGAGGACGGCACGGTCCTGCCACCGGGCGAGACCGGCGAGCTGTGGGTGGCCACCAAGCTCAACTTCGCCGGCTATGTGGGGATGCCGGAGCTGACCACGGAGACCTTGGTGGACGGCTGGCTGCGCACCCGGGACCTCGGCCACGTCGACGAGGCGGGCTACGTCTACCTCACGGGCCGGGCCAGCGACATGATCATCACCGGCTCCGGCAGCATCCACATCTTCCCCCGGCCGATCGAGGACGTCCTGGCGACGCACCCCGACGTACGGGAGGCCGCGGTGATCGGCGTGCCGGACGCCGACCGCGGCGAGGCCGCACACTCCTACGTCGTGCTGGCCGAGGGCGCGACGGTCACCGAGAAGGAGCTCGGCGATCTGGTCGCCGGCAAGCTCAGCCGAACCTGGACGCCCCGCACGTTCGAGTTCATCGACGCGCTGCCGCGAACCGGTAGCGGCAAGACGGACCTCAAGCAGTTGCGGGCGAGGTACACCGCCGAGCACGCGGACGGTTCACGTGAGGCGGATGAGCGGCCGACCGTCAGGATTTAGTGTCCTGGTGCCGGCGGGTTCCCATACGGACCAGTATCGCTGACCCGTTCAGCCGAACGCCGCGCGCACCGTGACGGGAATTCATGTCCTCCGGCGTGTCGCGACGCCTTCCCAGGTAGGGTTCACCCGCTCGCATCCGTTGGCGCGCAACGCCTCGTGACTCGCGGCCGAAGAATAACTGGAGTATGTGATGGATTCCCTGCCGGGCACCGGACCGGACTATGTGTTGCGTGCACTGGAGCTTTTCGCGAAGTACGGCGACCGGGAAGCACTGGTGGTCGGCGAGACTCGGTTCACCTATACGGAACTCCGCGCCGCGGTCCTCGACATCGCGGCGAACCTGGTCGACTCGGGTCTGCGGCCCGGCGCCACGGTGGCGATAATGCTCGGCTTTCCGCCGCAGGCACCGATGATCCAGCTCGCACTGCACCTGCTCGGTTGCCGCACGGCGTGGGTGTCCAATGCCAGCTCCGTGATGGAGCTGGCTGCCTATCTCGACCAGGTGCGGCCCGAGGCGCTGCTGTACGAAGTGGCCGTGCACGAGCAACGCGGTCGCGACATCGTTGACCGGCTGAGGATTCCGACCTTCTGCGTCGGTCCGGGCGGCGCCGGCCCGGACGTGCTCGCACCGCGCCCCACCGGCTCCGCACCGTTCGATGTGGACAGTGTGACCGGCCCTGCGACCGGCACGCCGGAGTCGGTGTTCCAGACCAGCGGCACCACCGGGATCCCGAAACCACTGCTCCACACCGCAAACCTCTACGAGCAGATCCTCACCCTCGCCGAACAGATCGTCGCCGCCGGCGAACCACGCTACCGGCACCTCTCCGTGACGCCGATGTGGTTCGTCGCCGGGCAGACCTCGGCGTTTCTGTACCTGTTCACCGGCGGCACGCTGCTGGTCATGCGGTTCTTCCGCGCCGCGGAGTTTCTCGAGCTGCTGGAGTCCGAACAGGTCAACTCTACGTTCATCACCCCGCTGATGCTCTACGAGCTGCTGGACCATCCCGAGATCGACAAGCACGATCTGTCCGCGATGGTCGTGCTGAGCGTGGGCACCGCGGCCACCAACCCGGTACGGCTGCGACAGGCCGTCGACCGGTTCGGACCGGTCATCCGCATCACCTACGGCCTGTCGGAATCTCCGTTCATCTCCGCGTTTCCCGGCGTCGCCTCCGACCCGCACCGGCAGGAGCGGGTCGGCTCCTGCGGGCCGGCGTACGGCGACGTGCGGCTGCAGATCCGCGGCGAGGACGGCACGGTGCTGCCGGCGGGCGGTACCGGCGAGCTGTGGGTGGCCAGCAGGCTCAACTTCGCCGGCTATGTCAGCCGGCCGGAGCAGACCGCGGAGACGCTCGTCGACGGCTGGGTGCGCACCGGCGATCTCGGCTACGTCGACGACGAGGGCTACATCTACCTCACCGGCCGGGTCAGCGACGTCATCATCACGACGTCCGGCAGCTACCACATCTTTCCGCGTGCGATCGAGGACGCGCTGACCACCCACCCGCAGGTCCGCGCGGCCGCGGTGATCGGCGTGCCACACCCGCGCCTCGGTGAGGCCGCCCATGCCTACGTGGTGCTCGCCGACGGCGCCACGGTGACCGAGCAGGAGCTCATCGACCTGGTGACCGAGAAACTCACGTGGGCGTGGGCGCCGCGGTCGTTCGACTTCGTCGACGATCTGCCCAGGACCGGCAGCGGCAAGACGAACACCCGGCGGCTGCGCGAGGAGTACGCGGCGCTGCACGTGTTGGTGGAAAGCACAACGGATTGAGCGCGGTCAGCGAGACAGGCGAGTCGGTGGGCGCGAGCAGCACCGCCAGTCGGGTCGGGCTCGTCGCGCTGCTGGCGGCACACATCGTGTCCATGCTCGGCAGCATCGTGACGACGGTGGCCGTGCCGTGGTTGGTGCTGGTCAGCACCGGCAGCCCGGCGAAGATGGGCCTGATCTCCGCGGCCACCGTGGTTCCCTCGCTGCTGGCCGGGGTGTTCGGCACCCCGCTGGCCGACCGGCTCGGCATCCGGCGCACGCTGATCGTCGCCGAGGGCGCGGCCGCACTCGCCATGGTCGCCGTCGCGGCCACGCCGGACATCGGGTTCCTCCCACTGGCGGCGCTGGTCGCGGTCAAGGGTGCGCTCACCGGTGTCGGCGGCCGTGCCCAGCACGTCCTGCTCCGTCCGGTCAGCGACGCCGCCGGCATGCAGATCATTCGGACCACCGCCATCTACGACGGGACCGGCAACCTGGCAATGGTGACCGGTGCGCCGCTGGGCGGCCTGCTGATCTTCTGGCTCGGACCACAGGGCGCGATCTGGTTCGACGTGGCGAGCTTCGCGTTGTCCGCGTTGCTCGTCGCGCTGCTGGTGCGTCCACCGGCCGGGACCATGCCGGACCGAGCGGCGGCGGCGAACGAGCCGTACTTCGCCGCACTGCGGCGCGGTGCCGGCCACCTGTGGCGGGATCGGCTGCTGGTCGGGATGCTCGTGATGACCTCGGTGATCAACCTGTTCACCGTGGCCAACTATGCGGTGTTCGTGCCGCTGTGGGTGGACGAGCGGTTCGGCGCCGCGCCCGCGGTCGGCCTCATTCTCAGCGCGTTCGCCGGCGGCGCGATTCTCGGCAACATCGCCTTCACCATATTCGGCCCGAGGCTGCCGCAATACCTGACCTTCACCGTCAGCCTGGTGTTGTGCGTCGCTCCCCGGCAACTGACTCTCGGGCTGACCGACAGCTTGATCGTGGTGCTCGTCGTCTCGGTGCTGTGTGGCGTCACCCAGGCGACGATCCGACCGATTCTCGGCGCGATGCTCTACTCCCGCGTTCCGGTCGAGCTGCAGAATCGCGTGTTCGGCATGGTGAACGCGGTCACCGGCAGCAGCCTCGCGTTCGGCGGAACAGTCGCCGGGCTCGCGGTGGCCGGCCTCGGGCTACAGCCCGCGATTCTCGTCTCCGGCTCCCTGTGCTTGCTGGTGACCATGATTCCGCTGCTGCGTTACCGGCCCAGCGTGCACGGCCGGCTCAACCAGCCCGCAGAATCCGAGCGGTAGCCGACCCCACGGCAACCACCTGACCGGACGCGTCCAGCAACTCGCCGGAAAGAAAGGCGATGGAGCTACCGCGGTGCACGACCCGTCCGCGACCCACCAGCCGCCCCGGTTCGGCCGGCCGCAGGAAGCTCACCTTGAGCTCTAGGGTCGCTCCGTACATTCCTGGGTCCAGTATGGCCGCCAGCGCGGGCCCCATGGTGTCGTCGAGCATGGCCGTGAGGAAGCCTCCCTGCACCGTCCCCGCCGGGTTGAGGAAGTCCTCGGTCGCCTCGAAGGAAACCTCGATCTCGGCTCGCTCCGGGTCCGCCTGGATCAGCGACCAGCCCAGGGTTTTCGCCGCCGTCGGCATCGGAGCACGGCCGTCCACGGCGTCCCAGAAACCGTTCCTGCGTTCGCCCGTCATAAGCCGACATTACCGCCTCCCCGGAATTCAATGCGTTGGTTGCGTCCCAGCGGACGGTGCGGATGGCCGGTTGATTGTGGCTGGGTGCCATCACGGTCCCCTGAGGTTACGTTGGTCAGCGCGAGACCCGGCACGATGTATTCTCGCTCGCATGACCGCCCTACGAGAGGTCGCAGGCTACCTTCCGGATCGCCGGGTACCACTCGAGGAGCTCCTCAGCGACTGGCGGATACCAGCCTCCACAGTCGACGCTCTCCGGCGGTCGTACGGCTACTCGGAAGTCCGCCGCCAGAAGCCGAGTGAGACGCTTCTCGACCTCCTCGCACATGCCGCCCGGGGCCTGTCAGCGCTACCTGTCAACGAAAGTAAGGTCCGATACGTGCTCTACGCGCGCACCGTGCCGGTGTCACTGCCCCATCCGCTGACCCCGTTGCCAGAACTGTGCGAACTGCTCAACCTCCACGCGGCAACCGCGTTCGCGGTCAGCCACCACGGTTGTGCTTCCGGCCTGCTCGCGGTGGACATCGCCGGGCGGCTGCTGGCAATGGACGGTGAGCCGGACGCACTTGCGCTGATCGTTGCCGGCGAGCAGGTCTTCACCCTTGACGAGATGCTGCGGCCGGAGGCCCAGATCTTCGGTGAGGCATCGGCGGCCTGCCTGGTGTCCGCGGACGGCCCGCGCGATCGGGTACTGAGCTACGCCACACTGCAGCGCGGCGATCTCGACCACTGGGCTACCGACGGCTTGGACTACGCGGAGCGCTTCGCCAAGCAGTACACGGGGCTGGTGGGCGAGGTGATCAGCACGGCCGCCGAGCGGGCCGGGCTGCGCGTCGAGGAGCTTCGGCTGATCCTGCCGCACAATGTGAACGTGCGCTCTTGGCGGAAGGTGTGCCAGCGGCTCGGCCTGCCGCCCACGGTGGTGTTGCTGGACAACGTCCCCCTGCTCGGCCACACGTTCGCCGCGGACTCGTTCCTGAACTACCGCACCGCCGTGGACAACGGGCGGCTGTCCGCGGGCGACCGCTATCTCATCGTCTCGGCCGGATACGGCGCGATCTTCTCGGCGATGGTTCTCGAACACTAGCGCTCTCCGCGTTTGCTATACGGGCTTACTGCCAATGGTTGCACGCCATTTGGCGCAATCTGTTTGAGCGAATGCAGCTTGCGGCGGAGAACCGGACTTTAGATACTCTTGTTCGTATTGTTCCCGTACCAAAGGAGGTTCAAAATGGTGGTGAGCTTTGGCGGAGCCGAGGTTGCCGCTTTCGGTGGTGGCGAGGTTGCCGCTTTCGGTGGTGGCGAGGCCGACGTCTCCCGCTAGTCAACGCGAAACCAGTGGGCCCGTGCCGCGGAAACGCGGTGCGGCCCACTGCCGTTGAGAGAACCTTTCAGGGTGCTGGTCAGTGCTTCTCGGTAGCCGGCTCGTCACTGCGAGCAGGCTCGTCGTCCTTGGCAGGCTTGGCATCGTCGGCGAGCAGCCGGCCGTGCACGCTGTGCCGGTAACGCAGTAACGGAACAACAGTCACCAAGAAACACACGATGCCGGAAATGAGTATCGCCTCGCGCAAGCCGAGTCCGGCGACCAGCCATCCGGCCATAACCCCGCCGACGGCAAGTCCGGCCCGGCACACCGCGGCAACAAGTCCGAATACCCGGTTCTGCAACTCAACCGGAACTCGTGCGTAGAGCATTGCGCCGAGTATTGGGCGGATGGCAGCCGCCGCCACTCCCGACACGAATGTCAGGACAATCACGTATACCAGTTCGTTGGTAAGCCCCAGGATGAGCTGCCGGGGTGCGCAGCACAACACGATGCTGACGATGAAGGTCAGGTACTGCGGCAACTTGGTCGCCAGTACGGTGAGGATGGCGTTGCCGAGCACCACGCCCACGGAATACGTCCCGAGAATGATCCCGATGGCAGGTGCCGCGCCGTAGACGTCGGACACCCACAATGGCACGAATACCGCGGAGTTCGCGACGCTGAACAGGTTGGCCAACGTGACCATGAGCAGCATTCCGAACAGAAGCTGGTCGGCCCACAGGTGCCGGAAGCCCCGTAGCAACGCGGCCACATACCGCTCGTTCGCGGCGGCCCCGCTGTCTGGCAAGGAGCCTTTTGGCGGCCGGACCAGGGTGGCCACGATCAGCCCGCATGCCGCCATCGCCAACGCGTCCACCCAGATGGCGCCTTGCGCACCGATCCAGTAGATGAGCAAGCCACCCAGCGGGGCGCCGGTCAGCATGGCGACGTTGTTCAGCCCGTCGTAGATGGCGGTCACCCGGATCATGGGCATGCCGGCCGCTTCACCCATCGGGCGCAGCAGAACATGCTGCGCGCGGCCACCAACGCCGTTCAACCCGCCACTCACTGCCACCATGGCCAGCAGCACACCGAAGTTGATGTCCGGAACGATGGCGACCACCGCCATGGACAGCGCGCCGCCCATACTGGTGACGACGACCGTGGCTTGCATGCCGAGCCGGTCGGCAGCCGGTGTGGCGAACACACTGGTGAACAGGAACGGCACTGTCGTGGCGGCGGCGACCACGCCCATCTTGGTCGCACTGCCGGTGTTGGTGAGCACCAGCCAGGGAACGGCGACGATGGTCACCATCGAGCCCAGGGTGAACAGGGCGTAGGCGACGAGCAGCATGGCGAGCCCGGCTCTGCCGCCCGGCTGCCTCTGCTCGCCGAGATTCGTCGGCTCGCGGACCTCGGTCATGTCAGGGTGGCCGGGAGGGTGTCGTAGCCGCGCAGCATGAGGGTGTGGCGTTGGCCGGGTGGGGTGGTGAGGGTGAGGTGGGGGAATCGGTGCAGGAGCATGGGGAGGGCGAGTTGGCCT